>JBFYNB010000073.1:0-8393 GCA_041304605.1 Methanomassiliicoccales archaeon | reverse complement strand
GCTGCGCGAGCGGCTCAAGAGAAGGGCCAAGCGGACCGCCAGGCCGATGGACCTGATCACCTCGGAGGGAATGGTGCTGCTCGGAGTGATAGAGACGGACGATCTCGAGGCGGCCGCCCGCTCCTTGGAGGAACAGGAGGTACCGCCCGAGCTTTTCAAATTGGATGAAAAGAGAAAGAGGTTGGAGGTGGCCTCCTGGGTGCTGGAGGACCTTGCCGACATCTTGCCGTTCCGCTGCTATCTGGTCGAGGAGTACCCGACCGCGGACCGGCTAGAGGTCGAGCGGCAGCCCTTGAACTAGGCCACCGAGATGCTCTGCACGTTGTGGTGCCTGTTGACCAGGTCCCGGGCTATCTTCAGGTTCTTGCCGTTCTTGCCGATCGCTCGGCCTTTTACGGCCGGGTCGACGGTAACGGTGGCGTGAACTATGTTGCCGCGGGTCTCGATCTCCACCTTCTCCGGCCCGTAGTTGTAGAACACGTTCTTGATGAACGTCTCCGCGTCGTCGGAGAACTCCACGACCTGGATGTTCTTGCCGGTGGTGTTCTTGAGCTTGATCACGTTCTCGCCCGCCTTACCAACCGCGCGGTTGGCCTGGCCCGGGTCGACGACATAAACCAGCTTCTCCTCGGTCTCCATGCAGTCCCGCACCCTCGCCTTGGTGATCTTCTCAAAAAGGCTGATGTAGCGCAGGGTCTCCTCGGTAAAGGTGATCTCAGCGGTCATGTTCAGCCCAGCGAAAGGATGTTGGATGCTCCCTTGTCGATAACGGCAATGGAGGATACCGAGAAAGGCTTTCCGCACAGGGCGCCGAGCTCCATGTTGTTTCCCTCGAACTGAAACACCGGTACGCCGTGGTCCTTGGAGACCAGGTATCCGCTGGGGCAGTTCTTGGCCACGATAACGAGCTTGGCCTCCCCGTTCCTAACTGTCTTTTCCGACTGCTCAACGCCAAAGACCACCTTTCCGGTGGTCATGGCGGACTTTAAGGCTCTTCCCAGATCGATCATTCAGATGCCCCCTTCTTAGGTGCGTACACGAGATTTACAGCCCCGGTCCCGAGTGTAACCGGCTGCCCCACTATAATGTTTTCTGCCACGCCGTCCAGGTGGTCCTCCTCCCCGGTCATGGCCGCGGTGAGCAGGTGGGCGGCAGTTATTTCGAAGGCCGCCCTGGCCAGCACCGACGACTTTCTTCCAGATATTCCGTGGCGGCCGATGGCCTTGACGTCGCCGTCAGCGGTCATGAGGTCCGCCACCAGCATGATGTGGCGTATGTCCACGGACAGACCCTGTTCGTCCAGGGTATGCGACGCCTCGTCGATTATGGACCGGCGCGCCGCCTCCACTCCCAGGACCTCGTTGACCTCCTGTATGGAGTTGGTGTAGGCCCGGGTGTGGTCCAGTCCGTCGATCTTCAGCACTTCCCGCAGGTTGCTGCCCTCGGTGAATATGACCCACTGGTCATCCTTCTTCTTGAGCAGGGCGCGGGTGATTCCTTCGACCCCCTTGACCTTGGCCGCCTTGACCAGGTCCAGGGCCTTCTGCAGGCTCTTGAAGGACGGCTCCTTCGGCTCCAGGCACAGGTATCCGATGCCGGCCTCTCCGGCCAGCTCCACCTTCGGCGGCAGAGATTCCCTGGCCACGTCCTCCACGATCACGATGCCCCTGAGGCGGGAGACCTTGTCCTTGATCATTTCGATCGGGCGGACCTGCCCCCTTGAGGGATTGCCGTCCTGGTCCAGGAGGCCCTTCTGCAGGCACTTCCTCTGGTCGGGGACGATGAACAGCCGCATGTTGTGCAGGTCCGTTTCGATGTCCGCCAGGTCCAGCACGGTGGTGATCTCGATGTTGGAGGCGATGTTCTTGACGGTGTCTATGTCCCCGGACAGCTCCTTGTTCACGTACAAGGTCATCATCGGAGTGCTCGGGATGCGCCTGGCATCCACGATCTCGATGAGACGCGGCAGACCCAAGGTGACGTTGATCTCGGCCACACCGGCGTAGTGGAAGGTACGCATGGTCATCTGGGTACCCGGCTCGCCGATGCTCTGCGCCGCTAAGATACCAGCGCTCTCGTTGGGGTCCATCAGGTGGTCCTGGTACTTCTTGTTGGCCACCTTGAGGATCTTGACCAGGTTCTCCTTGCTGATGTCGTTCCCTTCCAGGCGGTGGGCGATGTTCAATATCACCCGGCGGGGCAGGTTGATCTTCAGCTCCTCGCACTTCTTGAACAGCTGCTCCTCGAAGGCCGAGTACTTCTTGCTCTTGTCCGGGTTCTCATAGACCAGAGGCACGGCCGGCTCGGGCTGCTTCTTCTCCGCCTTACGGCGGGAGGTAGCGGTCTTGGCCTTGGCCGGGGCCCTGGTGACCTTCTCCTTCTTTCCCAGCTTGGTCAGCAGGTCCTCGGCGGCCTCCTTCTCCAGGCCGATGTCCACCAGGTCCTTGACCGAGGCCTTGACCAGGTCGGTCTGGTTGGTGTACTTCTCCTTGACGATGTCGATGGTGTCCGTGGGGACCCCTTTCTTTTCCAACGCGTTGATGAAATCCTTCTGGGCCATCACTCATCACCTCCGCCATCGTATTCGCTCTCCTCTTGCTCATCGTCCTCGTCCGCGGTGGCCTCCATGAGGTCCTTCTCCACGGTGGCGTAGAGGCTTATCTTGCGCTCGTCCGCCCGGGACAGGAGATCGGCGTAGTGCTCTCCGAGCACTTCGCGCAGCACGTCGTCCAGGTCGATCGCCTCGCCCTGCACGCTGCGGGTCGGGTCGATCCCGTCCTCGCCGTAGTGGAACTGGATGATGCTGTCCGCGGTGTTGCGGACGGTTTCGTCCTGCTTCAGCTTGAGGTCCTCCAGGGCGTTGATCAGCCGGCGCTGCATGTAACCGGACCGGGAGGTACGGACGGCAGTATCGACGAGACCTTCGCGCCCACCCATGGAGTGGAAGAAGAACTCGGTCGGCGTCAGGCCGCTCTTGTAGGAGTTCTTGACGAACCCCTTGGCCTGAGCTCCCAGGTCTCCCTGCTTGAAGTGCGGGAGCGTGCGGTTCCAGTATCCCCTGGATAGACGCTCGCCACGCACGGCCTGCTGACCAATGCATCCGGCCATCTGGGACAGGTTAAGCATGGACCCGCGGGCCCCGGACTTGGCCATCTGAACGGCCGAGTTGCTGATACCAAGGTGCTTTCCGGCTATGCGTCCGGCCTCATCCCTGGCCTCGCCCAGTTTCTTCATCGCTTCCACCTCCAAGGTCTCCTCGAGGGAACGTCCGGGCATCTGGTCCAGCGTACCGTCCCTATAGGACGCTACCAGCTGGTCGACCTCCTGGAAGGTGTTGTGGATCTTGTCGTCGATCTGGCGCTTGGCCTCTTCCGGGATATCCTCGTCGTCTATCCCGGTGGAGAATCCTTTGACCATTATGGCCCCGATGGCCAATCTGGTGACGTCGTCCAGGAACTCCCTGGCACGGTCGGCGCCGTAGTCCCTGGCGATCTTGTCCAGGATCTTGCCGCCGCCGGACCCGATGGCGTTGTCGTCGATGGTGCCCATGAGCACCTTGCCGTCGCGGATCTTGACCCAGGCGTCGTACTGGCACCCGTCCTTCTCGCACTTCTGGCACTTCATGCAGATGTGCGACTTGAACTGGGCGTTGAAGTCCTTCGGAAGTATGGTCGAGAACAGGTCCTTGCCGGTCCAGTACTCCCTGCCGTTCTCGATGATCGGCTCGGGCAGCTTGTTCTCGCCCATCTTGGACACGATGAACAGGGTCTGCGCCTTGTCGAAGCGGGGGTTCTTGTAGGTCAGCTGGAACACGCCGGTGATGTGGTCGTGGATGGCGCCGATGATCGGTCCACCGAAACGGGGCGACAGGATGTGCTCCTGCACCTTCATCAGGATGTGCGCTTCGGCGCGGGCCTCCTCGCTCTGCAGCACGTGCAGGTTCATCTCGTCACCGTCGAAGTCGGCGTTGTACGGAGGGCACACGCAGAGGTTCAGGCGGAACGTCTTGCCGGGCATGACCTTGACCACGTGGGCCATCATGGACATGCGGTGCAGGGAAGGCTGCCTGTTGAACAGGACGACGTCGCCGTCCATGAGGTGCCTTTCCACCTTGTAACCGATCTCCAGTCCTTCCGAGACCGTCTCGGCGTTCTTCTCGGTGACGCGTATCCTGCGGCCGTCGACGCGGATGATGTAGTTGACGCCGGGGGCGTAGACGACTCCGGCGGGCTCAGGGCCGCGCTTGACCATGTTCCGCAGTATCTCCAGGTTGTCCTTGGTGACCATGACCGGCACGGTCAGCTCGCGGGCGGCGAAGGTCGGAACCCCGACCTGGTTGATCGACAGCCACGGGTCCGGGGAAACGACGGTACGGGCCGAGAAGTTCACGCGCTTACCGGACAGGTTGGAACGGAAGCGGCCTTCCTTGCCCTTGAGCCTCTGCACCAGGGTCTTCAGCGGGCGTCCGCTCCTGTGCCTGGCCGGCGGGATGCCGGAGGTCTGGTTATCATAATAGGTGGTGACGTGGTACTGCAACAGCTCCCAGAGGTCCTCCACGATGAGCTGCGGTGCTCCAGCGTCCCTGTTCTCCCGTAGCCTCTGGTTGATCCTGAGAACGTCCACCAGCTTGTGGGTGAGGTCGTCCTCGGAACGGTCTCCGGACTCCAGGGTGATGGACGGACGGACAGTGACCGGGGGCACCGGTAAGGCCGTAAGGACCATCCATTCCGGGCGGCAGGCGTTGGGGTCTATGCCCAACGGTATGAGATCGTTGTCGGGTATGCGCTCCAGCCTCTCGCGAACTTCCTTCGGAGTGAGCTTATGACCGTCCTCACGGAAGGTGGTCGGCTTGTCCAGGGTGATCTTCAGCTGCTCCACTCCGCAGTGGGGGCAGACCTCCTTGGTGGCCTTCTCGGCGGCGGCCTTCGCCGTCTCCTTGGCGAACTCCCGGAGGTCGATGGCATCGCTGCCCAGCTCCTCCATGGTGTCCAGGCGGGCCTGGTACTCCTTGACGTCGTCCTCGGTGAGGACCAGGCGTCCGCACGATTTGCACGTCGCCTGCAGGAGCTTCTTGATCTCCTTGACGTAACCAACGTGAATGACCGGCATGGCCAGGTCGATGTTTCCGAAGTGCCCCGGGCACTCGTCCACCTTGTGTCCGCAGGTCTTGCACATCAGCCCCGGCTCGATGACGCCGAGATGGGTGTCCATGAGACCCTGGTCGATGGGGAAGCCATCGTCGTTGTACGTGTCGGCGGTGATGATCTTGATGGCCGACATCTTGCGGATCTCGTCCGGCGACAAGCAGGTGAACTTGATGGACCCGATCCTCTTGGATACTCCTGACATCATCTCAAATCCTCCAGTTGTAAGCGCATGGCGACCCCAAGCGAGAGCAGCTCGTCGAGCAGCAGCTTGAAGGCGTACGACGTCTGGATCATGTGCACGTTAGTGTTGTTACCGCACACCGGGCAGCGCAGAGAGCCCCTCTTGTCCAGTATGGCGATGTGCCCACAGTTGGGATTGCCGCACACCCATTGGAAGGTTCCGTCGGACTCGTCCAGCAGGCGGTCCTTGATGACCATGGCCGCCCCGTGGCCGATAAGACAATCCCTCTCCATCTCACCGAACCTCAGACCGCCCTGGCGGGACCGGCCTTCCGTAGGCTGCCTGGTGAGTATCTGCACCGGCCCGCGGGACCTGACGTGCATCTTTCCGGACACCATGTGGTGCAGTTTCTGATAGTAGATAACGCCGATGAACACGTCGGCCTGGATCATGCGGCCGGTCATACCGTCGTACATGACCTCGCGGCCGGTCTTCTGGAAGCCGGCGTCGACCAGGGACTGGCGGAGAGCGTCCTCGCGCTCGCCGCTGAACGCAGTACCGTCAACATGCCTTCCCTCCAGGGAACCGACCTTGCCGCCGATCATTTCCAGCACGTGGGCCACGGTCATACGCGAGGGTATGGCGTGGGGGTTGATGACCAGGTCGGGGATGATGCCGTCGGCGGTGAAGGGCATGTCGGAGGCCGATACGAGAAGTCCGACCACTCCCTTCTGCCCGTGCCTGGAGGCGAACTTGTCTCCCAGCTCCGGTATCCTCTCGTCGCGCACCTTGACCTTGACGAGTCGAGAACCGTTCTCCGACTCGGTGAGCATGACGCTGTCCACCCAGCCGGTCTCTCCGGCGCGGACGGTCACGGAGGTCTCACGCCTCTTGTGGCCCGACAGGAAGTTCGCTTCCTCCTCCTCCACGAAACGGGGCGGGGAGGTCTTGCCGACCAGGACGTGCCCGCCAGAGACCGGGGTCTCCGGGGAGATCAGCCCGTCCTCCTCGGACAGGTTGTTGTACGCTGAATCGGTACGGGCGCCGCGGACATCGGGGGACGGTATCTCGAAGTGGTCCTCCTGTCCTCCCGGGTACCGGCGCTCCTCAGTGCGGTAGGTACGCATGAAGGTAGACCGTCCCAGGCCGCGCTGCACGCTGCTCTGGTTCAATATTAGCGCGTCCTCCATGTTGTAGCCGTGGTACGATAGTACGGCAACCACGAAGTTCTGCCCGGCCGGCCTCTGGTTGAAGGCCACGAAGTCCATGAACTTGGTCTGCACCATCGGCTTCTGCGGGTAGTGCAGGATATGCCCGCGGGTGTCGGGGCGCTTGCGGTAGTTGCTGGAAGCCAGTCCCAAAGACTGCTTGGCCATACCCGCTCCCATGGTGACACGCGGGGACGAGTTGTGCTCGGGATACGGAACCATGCCGGCGCAGACGCCCAAGATGACCATGGGGTCCACCTCCATGTGGGTGTGGCCTTTGTCGAACAGGTAGTCGACCTTGGTCGAACCGCCGCAATGCCGGCACTTCAGCTCGGCCTGCTTGTCGGTGGTACCGGGATTCATCCAGTCCATGTCCAAGGGGGATATGTCGCGGTCGCAGTTCCCGCACCTCAGGGGCACCTCGAACGGCTCGACGGAGATGAAGGTGTCCTCCTCCTCTTCAGCGTCTATCCACTCGAGAATTCCCTCGCGCACCAGGTCGGACCAGCGCATCTTGCCGGCCCGGATGTCCTCCAGGTGCTTGCGGGTGATCATCAGGCGCCCGTCCTTCAGGACCAGCAACGCTCGGCGCAGACGGCCCTCGTCGCAGTTGATGATGACCTCGTCCATCTCCTGGTCGTAACGAATGTTGATCTCATCGGACAGCAGCCCGGAGCGGCGGCGGCCCCTCATCTGGCTGACCAGGTCCTGGGCGTGGTCGTGCACGCCTTTCAGGTCCCCGTTCACGTAGACGCGGGTTCCGGCCATCTGCTGACCCTTGACCTCGTGAATCCCCAGGTCCTTCAGCAGGAAGGTGACGTCCTCCTCGCGGAAGCCCTCGGAGACGTTGATGATCAGGGCGGCGTTCTTGACCAGTCCGCAGTTCTGACCTTCCGGGGTCTCGTTCGGACAGAGCCGGCCCCACTGGGTCGGGTGCAGGTCACGAGCCTCGAAGTGCGGTTGGCTCCTGGTCAGGGAGGAAGTGACCCTCCTCAGGTGGGATATGGTGCTCATGTTGGACGTGCGGTCCAACAGCTGGCTGACGCCGGCGCGCCCGCCCACCCAGTTTCCGGTGGCCAGAGCGTGCAACAGGCGGTGGGTCATCAGGTCCGGACGGATGGACCCCTTGGTGCTCAGGTCCTTCTTCCTGGCATAGGAACGTTCCAGCTGGTACTTCAGGTCCTTGACCAGGTTGGTGAAGGAGACCCGGAACAGGTCCTCCATCAGATCGCCGGAGAGCTTCAGGCGCTTGTTGGCGTAGTGGTCCTTGTCGTCCTCCTTGCGCTTCCCGAGGGAAAGCTCGAGAACGGACCTGGCTATCCTCCCTAGGAATATGGCCTTCTTCAGGCGGTCCTCCTTGACGTCGCCCAGGTGGGGCAGCAGGGAGCGGTCGATGATGGATTCGACCTTCTTGACCCGGTACTCCTTGGCCTGGCCGGTGGCGAACTTCTTCTCCAGGTAGGTCAGGGCGTGGTCGGTGGTGAAGATGCCGTTGGGACCGTACAGCTTGGCGTCCTGGATCTCCTCCAAGTTAGCGTAAACGATGTTGGCCATCTCCGGAGCGGAGACGATGGCCTCGTAAATTTGTTCGTCATCCTCCATCCCCAAGGCCTTCATCAGGGCCACCAGCGGGATCTGCCCCGAGGCGGCGGGAACGGTGACCATGAGCATGCCGTCGCGCTTCTTTTCCACCAGGGTAAGAGCGCGGTGGCCTTCCTTCTGCGAGAATACCTTGGCGACCTCCATGGCGGTGCCGTACCTCTCGCTGAGCTCGACCATGACCCGGTTCGGCGCCAGGTCCTCCAGGGTGATGAGGACCCTTTCCGTACCGCCGATGATGAAGTAGCCGCCGGCGTC
>JBFYNB010000072.1:0-8418 GCA_041304605.1 Methanomassiliicoccales archaeon | reverse complement strand
ACGCAGAGCACTCGTGACATGCGGCAGAAGACCGCGGTCAGATCGTGCGAAACGATCAGGATGGTGATCCCTTTCTTCTGATTGAGGTTGGCCAGCTGCATGAAGAACTTTTCCTGGGTGACCGGATCGAAGCCAGTAACAGGCTCGTCCAGCACCAGCAGCTCGGGCTTGCTCACCAAGGATTTGGCTACGAACGCCCTTTGACGCTGGCCGCCGGAAAGCATGCCGATGCGCTTGTCCGCCAGGTTGGAGATGTTCATCAATTGGAGCGCTTCGTTCACGGCCGCCCAATCCTCTTTGTTCCGGAAGCGGCCCATGTTGCGCCGGTTAACCCGTCCTAGGCCGACCAGCTCTTTGACCGTCAGCGGAAATTGAGAATCGAAGTTGATGGCGAACTGCGAGACATAACCGACCCTCTCCCACTGGTCGAAGGACTCGATATCCTGTCCCATGATCTTGATGCTGCCTTCGGCCTTGGGAAGAAGCCCGAGCAGGGCCAGCACCAGAGTTGTTTTTCCCCCGCCGTTAGGACCGACGACCCCGACATAGTCGCCTTTCTCGATGGAGAATGTGGAGTTGGATATGGCCTCGGCGTTGCCGCGCCTCACCGTCAATCCTTTAACCTCGATTATTGGCTCCATTTTCATCACTGGGCAACGCCCAATCCTGTCCTCAGGTTCGCCAGGTTCTGAGAGAGCTGCTCCAGATAGTCCAGTTCCTCATACGGACCCAGGGTCAGGAACATCTCCAGGACCGCCACGTCTTGATCGGTCCTGGACTCCAGCTCCTGCTTGAGTATATTGGCATAGTTCTGATTGTAGACCGGGTCCACATAGACCGTGAAGATGCTTTCGTTCTCCATTATCTCTACCAGACCGGTTATGGCCGCCGCGGACGGCTCCTCGTCCGCGCTCAGCCCGATCACACCGTACTGAGTGAAGTTGTAATCGTATGCCACGTATCCCAATGCGGAATGGGAGACGATCACACCGGAAACCGTGGAGTTGTCCAGGGACCGGTACTGTTCATCGAGCGTCGCCAGAGTGTCGTTCAGGGCGGTGAACCTCTCGGTGAAGTACTCCTCGCCCTCGGGGTCCGCCTCGCACAACGCATCATAGACGTTCCTGGCCTGGACCATGGCCCGCTTCGGGCTTAACCAGGTATGCGGGTCCGTCCCGCCCTCGTCCTCGTCCCCGCCGGCGATGTAGGAGATTCCGACCGTCGTATTTACGATCAATTTTCCGGCGTCGTTCACGGCCGGAAGAACGTCGTCCACCAGCCAATGGTCGGCCGGGCCGCCGTTATACAATATCACGTTAGCGTCGTCAGCCCTGATTATGTCCTGAGGGGCGGGCTGCCAGGAGTGCAGTTCGGAATTGTAAGGCACCATGGATGTCACGCTTACCCTTTCTCCGCCTATGCTCTGCGCCATATAGGCCAGGGGATAGAACGTAGCCACCACCTTGGTCTTATCGTCATCGCCATCCTGGTCCCTGAAGAAAGCTGAAGCGAAGATGAGGATGATAACGACGACGAACGATCCGATCACTAGGATGAGCTGCTTTCGATTCATATTCCCGATTTTGTCAATGATTACCTTGTTAATAACATTTTCTCAATTAGTTAATAAAATATCTTAGAAAATTCAATAATCGCATGTGCGATGAAGATCGCCCAACCATCGCGATGCTGGATATGCGGATGATCTCACATGTTTTATAAGAGTATTATTAATGATTAACTAGAAGTATATATATTGGTTAATAACATAGACGTAAACATGCCGATAATAAGCGTCTCCCTGACCGACAAGAACGTGGAGGACCTGGAGTCGCTGCAAAAGGACCTGGGCTTTGGCGGTCGCTCGGAGGCCATACGCGCGGCGATGCGTACCCTTCTTGCGGAAACGAGCGAGCGCAGGTCCATGGTCGGGCAGGTGGACGGCGTTCTCATAATGGTCAACGACGCCTGCGCGTCCGGGTCCATACATGACATCTATCACGACAACCACCCGCTGATCAAGACCCATGTGCACAACCACCTGGGCAACCACAAGTGCATGAACATGATGGTGCTCAGCGGGGAGGCGGCGCTGATCAACGAGCTTATAGACCAGATGCACCGTCTGGAAGGGATCGCCTATCTGAAGTTCATACGTTCCTGAACTTCTCCAACGGGTAACCGTTGGCTTTCCAAGAACCTAGGCCGCCCAGCATTATCCTTACGTTCTTTATGCCGCTGTTGCGCAGCAAGCTTGCGGCAATTCCACCGCGGTAACCGGAACCGCAGAAGAGAACCATCTCCTTTTCCGCCGGAAGCTCCGATGACCGTTCGACTATCTTTCCAAGATGCATCAGCATAGCCCCCGGGATGACCCCGGAATCAAGCTCCCGGCGGTCCCGCAGATCGACCAACAGCATCTCGTCCCCGGCCAGCTGCCTCCTGCGGATCTCGTGCACGGTGGAAGCCGCGATGGTGGACGTGGCGTTACCGCCCTTGATCCAGGACTCCATTCCGTGGCCAAGATGCCCGACGATGTCCTCGTAACCGATGCGGATCAGATATCGAACGGCGATGTCCACTTCCTCCTGATGTTCCGCCACGATGATCAGCGGTCGTCCGTATGGTATGGCGTAACCGCCGTACACTGGCAGACCGTTCAACCAGACGTTCAGCGAGCGGGGGACGTGCGCCGCGGCGAAGTTTTGCGGCTCCCTTACGTCCAGGACTAGCGCCCCGCCCTCCTGGGCCTCGATCACTCTCTTCGGGGACAGAGGCGGAGGCTGCGGCAGCGTGCCGAACACTATCGGTCCGTTGAGGTTCAAGGCCTCCATCCTGGTGAAATAGGGCGGCTTCTCCATGCCCTCGCCCATCTTGGCCATCATGAAGTCCAGTTTCTTCAAAGACAGGGCGTGGTTGTCCCTGATCTCCAGGCCGATGGTGGTCATCTCCCTCTCGGAGATGGCGTGCCCGCAGGCCGAACCGGCGCCATGGGCCGGGAGCACCATGATCTCCGGGCCTAGCGGGATGATGCGCTTGTGCAATGAATTGTACAGTTTCTCCGAAAGGTCCCGGGTGCTTTCCGGTCCGGCCAGGTCCGTCCGGCCGACGTCGCCAGAGAATAACGTATCCCCGGAGAAGAGCAGGAAAGGTCCGCGATCGTCCGACACCAGATAGCAATGGCTCTCGTATGTGTGCCCCGGGGTGTGGATCGCCTTGATGGTCAGATCGCCGAGCCGGAACTCCTGCCCGTCCTCCAGAGGGTTGCCGTAGCCGAACTCCAACTGGTCACCGTGATATATCGCGGCGCCAGTGGCGTTGGCCAGTTCTAACGCGCCGGAAACATAGTCCTCATTGCGGTGGGTCTCCAGAACCAGCACCGTCCGGGCGTCCCTCTCCTTGGCCAACCTGAGATAATCTTCAACGTCCCGGCGCGGGTCGATGACCGTCGCCTCCCCCTCCGACTCCAGGAAGTAGGAGATGTGCGCCAGACCCTCCGACCTGACCCTCTTCAAGAACATAACACGATGGAATTGACGGGATGGGGTAAAAACCCATCACCTCAGCCCTTCCGCTCGAACCCTTCCCTCATCAGGGCGCGAACCGCCTCCTCCTGACGGTCCAACGGCACCAGGATGTGATCGTAGCGGTAGGTGGAGATGACGAACACCGGTATTCCGGCGCCGGCCAGGGCCGATGTGGCCTTGGCCAGGATGCCGACCAGGGACAGGTCGAAAGGCCCCATGGTCAGGCAGGCGTAAGGGCCGTTGGCCTTCGGTCCGCTAGCCGGGGAGATGATCGTCGTCTCGTCCCCCTCGTCCACGGTAGCGAAGCGTTCGCCCTTGAACTCGTCTTCCCGACCGATCCGGTGCACGTAGAGCGGGGGACGGTCCAACCAGAATTTCGCCATGCACTATCATTGGCGTTTCATCTGATAAGCGTGACCGTCGAGACGCCTCATCGGCCTCCGGCGGCGGTGCATGGGACCGTCGGCAATAGCTTTTAGGCCTGTGGATTGAACCATGGATGACCGCATGTCAGGGCTAGACGATGGGCGGGATGAGAATACCTCAGGCGCGTTCATGACCCTAACAACCTGCCGTGAGTATATACCATGTTCACCGGGATGGCCGAAAGTGTATGGCGAAGGTAACGCTGATTCTAATATGTGCGAACGGTATTGCGTGGGCGTCACACCAGGACGTCCGTCCCGGGGAGGCTGAACGTAGTTTGGGAAAGAACGAGGAAGGTCAGGTACGCAAGGTCGGCCTAGGGGACCGGCTATTGGACCGGGTCCTCCAGGGCGATATCAAGCGCAAGCTCCTGGCCATGGTCCTCTTCGGGCTGCTGATCTACGGTACGGTCATCGCCCTGGACGGGCTGCTGATCAGGCCGCTGTTCGGCGACGTGCTGAGCGATCCCACCGACCTGAACTTTTACAGGACCAGAGCGGAGAACATCCTGGACGGAAAGATCCCGTACGTGGATTTCTCCTCCGAGTCGCCGCCGTTGATCATGTACCTGTTCCTTATACCCCAGCTGGCCGGCGGTTCGACGCAGGCCTACCAGCTGTTCTTTGCCGCCTTCGCCATATTGACCGCGATGGCTTTGTTCCTGTTCCTTAGGGAGTACGATGAGCGCAAGGCCATGGCCGCCTCCCTGCTGTACCTCGTCTATCCGTTGGGAATGATGGAGTTCGGATTCGGGGTGCAGGATGAGTCGATAACCATATTCCTGTTCGTTCTGCCCCTGCTACTATTGTTGCAGAAAAAGGCGGCCGCTTCCGGGGCGGCCTCGTTCGTTGGCGTACTGACGAAGATGTTCAACGTGATAGTGCTGCCATGGACCTTCCTTCATTGCGACAACAAGGGTCGCTTGAGGATGGTAGTGGCCTTTGGCATCCTGGCTCTGATGGTCATCGTCCCGTTCATGCTTCTCTTCCCGGGGGATCTGCCGTCCTTCACCTACTATTTCCTGGGCCATCCGGAAACGCCCACCGGCGGGTCGTCCATCAGCCCCTGGCATTATCTTGGCGAACTCGGTCTGGGCCTTCCGGGTTACGCGGGCGTCGCCCTCACGCTCATCGGACTGGCGGCGTCCTCGCTGTTCGCCTACTGGAAGAAGATGTCCCTCTGGCAGGGGGCGACCCTCGTCACCATGGTCTTCTTCCTCACCTATCCGAAGATCCTGCTGGTCTACTTCATGATGCCTGGCGTGCTTCTGCTGATGTGGGGCGTGGAGGACCGCAAGGTGGTGCTCAAGCTCACGGCGATGCTCGTCCCCCTGTTCCTATCAGTAGCCGTCACCGGCAACGGCATGAACCCCTTGTTCGATGAGCCGTGGGCTTGGGCCCTGGGCATAGCGCTCAGCCTCCTGGGTTGGGCGCTCTTCGCCCATGCCTGGTGGAAGGTGAAGGACGAGAGACCGTTCTTCGAGCGTTCCGATGGCTGAGATCACTTACTGGTGACCTGAACCCCGACGATGCCGACGACTATCAGCAGCACGAAGAACAGGCGCAACTGGTCGGACGGTTCGTTGAAGAGCAATATTCCCACGACGAGCGCTCCAATCGCCCCGATGCCGACCCAGACGGCGTAGGCGGTTCCCATGGGAATGCTCATCTTCAGCGCCTTGCCGAGGAGGTACATGCTGAAGAACAGGGCGACGAAGGTGGCGGCCGCCCATGGTATGCTCGTGAAGCCCTCGGAAAGCTTCATGGCGGTGACCCAGACCGGCTCCAGAAGGCCGGCCACGACCAACAACGTCCAGGCGGGGTCCTTGGTCTTGACCTCTGCGGCGTCTGGAACGGTTTCGGGCATCTCACACCCCCGCCGTCATCTGAACGCCGGCGATCCCGATGACTATCAGCAGGATGAAGAACATGCGGACCAGTTCCGCCTTCTCCTTGAACAGGAATATCCCGGCGACCAGGGCGCCGACGGCGCCGATCCCGGTCCAGACCGCGTAAGCGGTGCCCATGGGCAGGTCCATGTCTATGGCCAATGCCAAAAAGTACATGCTGGCGAAGACGAAGACCACGGTGAAGGCGCTCCAGCCGAGGCGCTTGAAGCCCTCGGACTTCTTCAGCCCTATCACCCAGCAGGGCTCCATGAAACCGGCGATCACCAGGAATACCCAGGCCAGGGATATCATTGGGCCGGGGAGAAACGACACCGTATAAACAGGTATCCCAATCGTTCCCGTGAACGCTCACGACGGTTCGGCAGGTGAAGTTCTAATACATGACGCTGCAAGGGCGTCCCGTGAGCGACGCGTCCGCTAAGGTTCCTATCATTGACGTTGACTCCCTCAGCAAGAGATACGGACGCCGGGGCGAGGTACGGGCTGTGGACGGACTTTCCTTGACCGTTTACCCGGGAGAGACCTTCGGGCTTTTAGGACCGAACGGGTCCGGCAAGACCACCACCATCCGCATGCTCAACGGGATCATCAGACCTACGTCCGGAAGGGCGGTGGTCAACGGTTACGACATATCCACGCAGATAAACGAAGTGAAGCGATCTACGGGACTTTTGGCAGAATCGCCGGGCCTCTACGAGAAACTGAGCCCCAAGGAGTACCTGGAGTTCGTCGGCTCGCTCTACGATGTCGAACGAAAATTGCTCAGGGATAGGGCCGAAAGGCTGCTGGAGCTCTTCGATCTGAAGCAGCGCGGCGACGATCTTCTGGAAGGGTTCAGCCGGGGCATGAAGCAGAAGGTGCTCATCGCCGCGGCGCTGATCCACGACCCGCCCATCGTCTTCCTGGACGAGCCGACCTCCGCCCTGGACCCCCTGGCCTCGCTGGTGGTCAGGGACCTGATAAAAGATCTGGCGGAGAAGGCCGGCAAGACCGTGTTCGTTAGCAGCCACATACTTCCGCTGATGGAGGAGGTGTGCGACCGCATCGCGATCATCGATCACGGAAAGGTGGCCGCCGTGGGGACCGTCGCGGAAATAGTTGAGCTCTCGGGAACATCCACCCTGGAGGATGCCTTCATCAAATTAACTGGCGGAGCCGGACGCCTGGACGCCCTGTCCTGGAGGAAAGCTGTTGCCAAAGCCTAAGTGGTGGCTGATAGCCAGGAACGAGTATCTGCTGAAGACCAGCGGGATAAGGAGATGGCGCAGGCTGTTCCCTTTGGTGATAGTGGTCCTGCTGGCCTGGTACGTGGCGTTCGCCGCGCCGGCTGTTTTTTCCCTGGCGTCGGACCTCACCAAGGACCTTCTGCTCTCCGAGGCCGCTCTGTCGTTCATGCAGGTGATGCTGTTCATAATATTCATCAGCGTCTTCACCGTCCCCATCATCCAGACCTTGCAGGATACGAACCTGGCACCGCTGGAGACGCTGCTCTCAGCGCCGGTCCGTCCGGCGGACGTGCTGCTCGGCAAGTTCCTGGGCATGCTGCCGACCTATTCCATACTGATAACCATGCTGGCCGGTACCTTCCTGGCGCTGTTCATCCCGTTCGGGATGACCATGGACCAGGTGCTGCTGTCGATAGTCGTATTCGTGCTGGTCGTTCTCATCGCCCTATGGCTCGGGCTGCTCAGCGCGGCCATGCTGAAGGCCCGCCTGAACAGAAGCCAGAAGGGGAGGGAGGCCGGGCAGGCCTTGGCGCTGATCATCGCCCTGCCCCTGGTGGGGCTGATGTACCTCTCCATGAACGGGGAGATGATGGACGCCCTGCAGGGCAAGGGCGCCTCGCTCTCAGACGCCTTCTGGTTACTACCCAGTTCCTGGGGGGCGGACCTTGTTCTTCGATTCCTGCGGCACCCGGGGGACCTGGGGTTCGGTATCGGTAGTACTATCCTGGGGCTGGCCGGACTGGCCGGCACCTTGGTGATCTCGTTGGTGGTCGGCGCCCGTCTGTCGGGAAGGGCGTACGATCTGGAGCCGGTGTCCTTCGCCACGCCCCGGGCGGCGCCTGAAGGCCGGTTGTACGTTTACGCTCGCGCGTTAGCGGGGAACAAGCACCTGGGCACGGTGCTGGTCACGGTGATGAAGGATTACGGCCGCAGGCTGGAGAACCTGTCCCGCATCGTCTACATCCTGGGACTGGTGGTCATGATGGAGGTCTTCATGCTCGGTTCCCTTCCACCGGGAAACTACGTCACCCTGGCGTTGCTCACCGCCTCCTGGCTGATGGCCTTCCTCTGTGTCTTCGTGGTTGGTGAGGTCACCGCCCGCGGTAAGGACAACCTGTTCATCTACCGCAAGGCGCCTGGCGGGGAGACCCGCCTAGTGCTGGCGCGGGTGATGCAGGGCCTGCTGGTGGTGCAACCAGTGGCGGCCGTAACGGCATTGGTGGTGCTGCTGCCGGCCGGATTGGACCTGGTAGAGATCGCTCTGCTCACGGGCTGGATGGTCACGGTCTCCTCCTTCTACGTGGTCATGTCCACCGGGCTGTTCCTGCTC
>JBFYNB010000071.1:0-8494 GCA_041304605.1 Methanomassiliicoccales archaeon | reverse complement strand
CGTGGAGGAGGTCGTGATCAGGACCGCGGACAAGGAATATGTCATCAAAGAAGCGGCGGTCACCTGCGTGACCATGCAGGGCCAGAAGACCTACCAGGTGGTCGGGGACCCCGAGATTCGTCCCCGCCAGGTGGCCAAGCAGGAAGACCCTGGCATACCTGAAGAGGACGTCCAGCTGGTGATGTCCCAGACCGGCGTTTCCAAGGAGAAGGCCGTTCAGGCGTTGAAGGAGTGCGACGGACAGCCAGCCGAGGCCATCTTGAAGATAATGTCCGGGTGATTCTCATGTGCCTTGCCATGCCAGCCAAGATTCTGTCCATAGTCGGCGACGAGGCCGAGGTGGACTTCGGTGGCGCCATTAGAAAAACAAACGTGTCCATGGTGGACGCCAAGGTCGGAGAGTACGTCATCATCCACGCCGGGTTCGCCATCCAGAAGGTGGACGAGGAAGAGGCCAAGGAGACCCTCCAGCTATGGAACGAGTTCCTGGATAGTACTGAGTGACCTTCTCGCAAACATTTATGTGCTATATCCTTCCCTAGTGACCACAGAGAAAGCTTATGAGGATCGTTTACGGGCCGATCAAGTCCCTGGGCTTGGGAAGGGTGGTAGCGGTCGATCCGATCAGCCGTTCGCCCAAGGTCTGCAACCTCAACTGCGTTTACTGCCCATTGGGATGCGGCGGCATAATCCTTTTTGAGAGATCGGACTTCATCGAGGACGCCTCGATACTGGAGCATATCGGGGAATGCTTGCACCGCGAGGAGTGCGAGGCGGTCATGTTCAAGGGGACCGGGGAGGCCCTTCTGGCCAGGAACATCTTCCAGATGGCCCGGCGGCTCCGGGAAGGCTCCGATAAGAAGATAGCGTTGTTCACCAACAGCACCCTCCTGGGCGATCCCGAGGTGCTGGAGCAGCTGGGCGCCTTCGACATAATAATCGCCAAATTGGACGTGGCAAGCGAGGAGATGTTCCGCATCGTCAACAGGCCTCATCCTTCGATTCGGTTCAAGGACGTCCTGGAAGGTATCAAGAGAGCTAAAGAGAGCTTTGGGGGGTCCTTCCGCATTCACGTCACCCTGGTCCGGGAGAACCTCTCGGACATCGATAACATTTCCCGGATCTGCCGTGAGATATGCCCTGATTACGTCTATCTGGAAAGTCCGGATGGATGTGATCCGTTCCATGCCGTGTGCAAGAAGGACATGCAGGCGGCCATGGACCGCTTCTTCGGGATAAGGTGCGTCAGCTCGCAGAATAAAGAATAAAAATAAGGGAAAAGGAAAGGGTTTTGCTCACATCTTGCAGAGCTTCAGGAGAGACTCCCACTTCTTGTCCACGTTGACCTGGATCTCGTCCGCGACGCCGGTGAACTTGCCCTTCATGAGGTGCTTGAAGCGGCCCTGGGAGTTCAGCCAGTCCGATACTGGTTTCTTCTCCCGGCTTCCCTCGGCGATGCGCAGGGACTCTCCGGTCAGCCTCCAATCGCCGTTCTCGAACTCGTACAGAGGCCAGATGCAGGTCTCCACGGCCAGCTTGGATATGGCGATGGTCTGCGATCCGTCGTGTCTCCAGCCGCGGGGGCAGGGCGAGATGACGTTGAGAAAGGCCGGTCCCGGGGTGTCGATACCCTTCTTGGACTTCTCGATCAGGTCCTTCCAGTTGTGCGGTGACGCCTGGGCGGCGTAGGGCAGGTCGTGGGCGATTATTATCCGGGTAAGGTCCTTCGGGAACTCGCGCTTCCCAGGAACGCAGCTTCCGGCCGGGCAGGTGGTGGTCGAAGCTCCCTTCTGAGTCGCTCCGCTCCTCTGGATGCCGGTGTTCATGTAGGCCTCGTTGTTGAAGCACACGTACAGGAAGTCGTGACCGCGCTCGATGGCGCCCGACAGGGACTGGAAGCCGATATCGTAAGTCGCACCATCTCCACCGAAGGCGATGAACTTGATCTCCTGGTCCAGCTTGCCCTGGCGCTTCAGCGAGTTGTACGCCGCCTCGACGCCGCTCATGGTGGCCGGCGCGTTCTCGAAGGCGGTGTGTATCCACGGCACGTTCCAGGACGAGAACGGGTAGATGGTGGTGGACACCTCGAAGCATCCGGTGGCGTTGGCGACCACTACGGGCTTGTCGGTAGCCATGAGCACCTGGCGGGCGATGATCGGCTCGGCGCAACCGGCGCAGAGTCGGTGCCCCTCGACCAGCCGCTCCTCGGTGTGGCTCAGCTGCTTTATGTTCAAAGCCTCACCCCCAGGTAGTTTACCCGCTCTCCCTTTCCGGCCATTATCTCCTCGAAGACTGTGCTGAGCTGTCCTGGCATAATGTCCCTTCCTCCCAGTCCATATACGTAGTTGCTGATCCGGGGCGCGTCCTTCATACGGGAAGCGGATTCCAGAACATCCATGTACAACGGGGCGCCGGTCCCGGGGCTCATTGCCCGGTCGAGAACGGCCACGGCCTTCTTGCCCTTCAGGAACTTGGCCATGTCGTCGGTCGGGAACGGTCGGAACAGGCGTACCTTGATAGCCCCGACCTTCTTGCCCTGGGCCCGAAGCTGGTCCACCACGAAGCGGACGGTACCGGCGGTGGAACCCATGGCCACCATTAGATACTCGGCATCCTCGGTACGGTATCCCTCGATCAGATCGTACTTTCGGCCAGTGAGCTCGGCGAACTCGGCCATCACCTGGCGGGTGATGTCCATGGCGTTAATCATGGCGGTCACGATCTGGTACTTTATCTCGTAATAGTACTCGGGCATGGCTATCGGCCCGTAGGTGGTCGGCGTCTTGACGTCCAGCAGCGGCCTTACCGGATGGTACGGTCCTACGAACGCCTTCACCTTCTCGTCCTCCAGCAGCTCGAATCGTTCGAGCGCATGGGTGATAATGAAGCCGTCCAGGCAGGTCATTATTGGTAACCGTACTTTCATGTGCTCGGCGATGCGGAAGGCTATCAGAGTGTTATCGTAAGCTTCCTGCACGTTCTCGCCGAAGATCTGCATCCATCCTGAATCGCGCGCTCCCATGGCGTCGCTGTGGTCGCAGTGGATGTTTATGGGGCCGCTGAGAGTGCGGTTAGCCACGGCCATAACGATGGGCGTTCTCATGGAGGCGGCAATGTACAGCATCTCCCACATGAACGCCAGTCCGGCTGATGCCGTCGCGGTGGCCACGCGAGCACCGGCGGCGGACGAACCGACGCAGATGCTCAGGGCGCTGTGCTCCGATTCGGCGCAGACGTACTCTGTATCGACCGTACCGTCGGCCACGAAGTCGGAGTACGCCTCAACGATGATGGTCTGCGGGGTGATGGGATAGGCGGCCACCACGTCGGGGTTGATCTGCTTCCAGGCCATGGCTATGGCCATATCTCCGTTGACAGCTATCGGCTCGCTCATTCCACTCCCTCCTCCTTCATGGTGATGGCCTTCACCGGGCACTGGTTGGCGCAGATGCCGCAGCCCTTGCAGTGGGTGTACTTGAATCCGACCATCTTCTCATCCTTTACCAAGATGCTGTTGTCGGGGCAGTAGATCCAGCAGGTCAGGCAGTTGGTGCACTTCTCCTTGTCCACCTCCGGACGTTGTGAACGCCACTCCCCGGTCTTGTACTTCTTGGAGCTGCCAGCCTCGGTTATCATGCCGCCGGCAGGTAAAGAGCTCGATACATTTTCGGCCATTCACTGCACCTCCTCATAGGCCCGCTTGATGGCCCTCAGGTTCTTCTCCACCACGTCCTTGCTCAGCTTGCCGGACATCTTGCTCCGCATCTCCTCGATGATGGTGTCGATGCTGACCACGTTGGTGACCTTGACCAATGCCCCTAACATGGCGGTGTTGGTCATCGGCCTTCCGATCTCTTCGATGGCGATCTTCGTGGCGTTGACGGCGTAGACGTTCTCGCTACGTCCGACCGCCTGTATCAACTTGGACTTCTCGTCAGGGAAGTTGGCTATGACCGCCCCTCCCTCCTTCAGCCCATCGACCACCTTTCCAGCCTTCAGAAGCGTGGCGTCAATGATTAGGACGACATCGGGGAAGTAGACCTGGCTATGTACCATTATCGGCTCATCCGAAATGCGGGCAAAGGCACGTATAGGCGCACCCATACGCTCTGGCCCGAACTCCGGGAAGGCCTTGATGAACTTGCCCTCCTTGAGGGCAGCACCAGCCAATATCTCGTTCGCCGTGACGACCCCTTGGCCACCTCTTCCATGCCACCTGATCTCAATGGTGCTCACAGCATCTCCTCTCACGGTATTCCCTCTAAATTGTTATAATATAAAATCATTTCAGAAAATTGTTTACGAAACACACAGTTAAACAGTGTAAATTCTTCGAAAATACGAGTTACGCACATCGGTTGCGGAATCATCGCTGTCCTAACCGATTTTATTAAGCTCTATAAGATAACCACCATGCTACACCTTCTCATTCCGTAGAAAATTCCTTTCGGAATCGTAAACCGGAAGGTGTCCATTCGGTCGTTTTTCTCTTGGTTTTGTCATATCATCACCTCGATCTACCTCATAAGTAAGGTGCTGGCTCTTCCCTTGGCCGATATAAGTATGTACGAACGTACACCGGAACATTATCATCGGACTCATTCATCATTTAGAAAAATTAATAGACTCCACGCCTATTTTCCACTCGGGTTAGGACATTGAAGGGCATCGGCCCCTGTGAACTTGCCTGCATCGAACGTTCTTAGAGTGGTGGAACAACCCATGAAAAGGATAGTGAGCATATCTGACCTAGGCAAGAACGACATTGACATCGCCGGTGGCAAGGGTGCCAATCTGGGGGAGCTGGTAGCGGCCGGTTTCAACGTCCCTCCCGGTTTTGTTCTGACCACCGCGGCGTACGATCACTTCATGGAGGCCAGCAAGATCGGGGATCGCGTCAAGGACCTGCTGGCGAAGGTGGACGCCAGCTCTGAGTCCTCCCTCCAGGAGGCCTCTGTGAAGATAAGGGATCTCTTCGATACTGTCGAGATACCGACCGACCTCAAGGAGCAGGTGCTGGCCTCGCACAAGGCCATGTTCAAGGGCAAGAAGATGGGTCTGGTGGCCGTTCGTTCCAGCGCCACCGCGGAGGACCTTCCCACGGCAAGCTTCGCCGGGCAGCAGGACACCTACCTGAACGTGGAGAGCCCCGAGGAGCTGCTGGACAAGGTCCGCAAATGCTGGTCCTCACTTTACACACCTCGCGCCATCTACTACCGCGTCACCAAGGGCTTCGAGCACTCCAAAGTCAAGTTGGCGGTCGTGGTCCAGAAGATGATCAACTCCGAGATCTCCGGTATCATGTTCACCGTTGATCCCAATTCCGAAATGCCGCACATAATCATCGAAGCTGGCTACGGTCTCGGCGAGGCGTTGGTCGGCGGAAAGGTAACTCCTGACACTTACGTCGTGGACAAGTTCCATGACAAGATACTCAATAAGCGCATAGCTAAGCAGACCTGGAAGCTGGTGCGCGGAAGGGACGGGGAATGCGAGAAGGCCGACGTCCCCGAGGACCTGCGCAACGTCCAGAAGATGACGGACGAGCAAATTTTGGCCCTAGGGGAGATAGGCCGGAACATAGAGGCCCATTACGACCGTCCAATGGACATCGAGTGGTGCATCGAGGAGAGGATCATGTACATAGTGCAGGCCCGTCCCGTGACCACCCTTTCCTCCAACGGGGCCAAGGCCAACGGGAAATCCCAGGACCACGGGCTGGGGCAGAGCGCCAAGATCCTGCTGAAGGGATTGGGGGCTTCGCCCGGCGTCGCCGGCGGTCCGGTGCGCATCGTCTCCGATGAGATGAACCTGGAGGTGGTCAAGAAGGGCGACGTGATGGTCACTGCCATGACATCCCCGGACATGGTTCCCGCGATGACCCGCGCCGCTGCCATCGTTACGGACGAAGGAGGAATGACCTGCCACGCCGCGATCGTGGCGCGCGAACTGGGCATACCCTGCATTGTCGGCGCATCGCACGCCACCGAGATGCTGAAGGACGGCGAGAAGATCACCGTCGACGGCAGCATGGGCGTTGTCTACGAGGGTATCGCCGCACCCAAGAAGGAGGAGAAGGCCGCCGTTTCCGTGGTCGCCTCCGCCCCGGTGACCGGGACCAAGGTGTACGTGAACCTGGCCATCCCGCAGAAGGCCGAGGAGGTCTCCAAGCTCCCGGTCTCCGGCGTCGGGCTGATGCGCATAGAGTTCCTGTTCACTTCGTACATACAGGAGCACCCCTGCGCGCTCATAGAGAAGGGAGAATCGAAGTTCCTGGTGGACAAGCTTTCGGACGGTATCGCCATGGTGGCCAAGGCCTTCTATCCCCGCCCGGTCATTCTACGTACGTCCGACTTCAAGACCAACGAGTACCGGGACATGGAGGGAGGGGAGAAGTTCGAGCCGCACGAGGAGAACCCCATGATCGGTTGGCGCGGATGCTCCCGCTACGTCTCCGACTCGTACCGCGAGGCGTTCAAGCTCGAGCTGAAGGCCATCAAGAAGGTCCGCGAGGAGATGGGTCTGAAGAACCTCCACGTCATGCTGCCGTTCGTCCGCACCATTGACGAGGTTCGCCAGATAACCGCCATGATGAAGGACGTCGGCCTAGTGCGCACCCGCGATTTCAAGCTGTACCTGATGGCCGAGATCCCGTGCAACATCTTCATGGCCGAGGAGTTCGCAGAGTGGTGCGACGGGTTCAGCATAGGTTCTAACGACCTCACTCAGCTGACCATGGGAGCGGACCGCGACTCGGACGTCCTGGGCAAGATGGGATACTTCGACGAGAGGAACGAGGCGATCAAGAGGGCCATCAACATGCTCATCGAGGCCGCGCACCGCAAGGGATGCACCGTCGGCATATGCGGGCAGGCCCCGTCGGTCTACCCGGAGTTCACCGAGTTCCTGGTGAAGGCTGGGATAGACACCATAAGCCTCAACCCGGACACCGTGGTGGCCACCATAAACACCATCGCCTCCGCCGAACAGCGCATACTGCTGGAAGCCGCGCGCAAAACCCTTAAGTAAAAACCCTTTCAAGGCTCGCTCTTCAGCAGCCTGGTGGTTATTTCCACCAGGGGGTGGTGCGAGCCGTCTATTATCTTTACGTCGTCCAGGGTGTGCAATCCCTGTTCGTCGGCGCTCTTTTCCAGACCAAGCTCGACGTCCCTTGAAGGTTCCAGAACGAACGCGGAGAACTGCTTGACGCCCATCTGCTTGGACGCCAACGCCCGATGGTGCCCGTCCACCAGTATGTAGTTCTCGTTGTTCTGGATGACGATGATCGGTTCTACCAGGCCTCGCTTGATCTCCTCCTTGCGGCCAAGAAGTTCATCAGCGTACACTTCCCTCTGCGTCGGGCGCAAAGCTTCCACCGGGACGATGCGCCTGCGGACCATGATGGACACGCCGTGCTTGGTCTCCAGGAAGTTCTTGATCATTGCCACTTTGTTAGGAGTGGCGCGCTCGATGTGCGAGCGAACGATGTCCAGATTGGAGATTATTCCGAGCAGCATGCCGCTCTCGTTGATGACCGGGACGTTCCTCAGGCCGTAACGGAAAAGTATGCGCGCCGCGTCATCCAGGTCCATCTTGGGGTTCACGGTGACAGTGCCCTTCTTGATTATGTCAGAAATGGGCATGTTCGGCGTCTGGTAATTGCGCAGAAGCTCTTTGGCGGTGATGAAACCAACGAGCCGGCCTTCCTTGGTGACCGGCATTCCATGGAACTCGCTGGAGACCAGGGTCTCCACGGCCTGCTCGACGGTGAAGTCCAAAGGCACGTGGACCACCTCGCGGATCATGTAGTCCTCGACTTTCAGCTTCCGTTCGGCCATGTGATCCGTCATCCAACCGCGGTCGGCGATTAATACCTTTGCCGAGGTACGTTTTTATATGGATCGTTGAAGCCCTTGGGCGGCCTGGGGGCGTCAAAGGCCTGCCATACCTGCAAGGCCAGGAAGGGGACCGACAGCACTATGGCCGTGATCAAGGTTACCGCCAAGGAGTATTCGCTGTCCCAGATGGTCAGCCAGGCGGCAAGGGAGATCATGGCCAGGAAACCGCCGACGAGCAGAAGGATCAGTCCCTTTACCTTCTTGCCCATGTACAAGTGGCCCATGCCCATGAATCCCAGGAAACCCAATCCCAGGCCGATCTTGAAGGCCCGGCTCTGGTCCCGTGTCCAACTGGCGTACGGCGATGTCGATGGTCTGTTGTAGGGGACCTCCGGAGGCCTGCTCCATTGCGGCTCGGGAGGTCTCTGGTACTGTGCCTGGTAGACAGGCTGGGCCGGAGGAACCGGAGAAGTCTGCGGAGCAGGCTGTTCGATAGTGGGCATTGGCTCGTCGAACACCTTTCCGCAGTAGGGGCAGAAGTAAAGGTCCATATCGCTGCTCCGTCCGCACTTCTGGCAGACCCGAGCACCTTCCATCTGGGTCACGGTAGGTGTTGCGTCATATCCGCGAGACATTCAATCATCCCTCCTTTCGAT
>JBFYNB010000070.1:0-8549 GCA_041304605.1 Methanomassiliicoccales archaeon | reverse complement strand
CCGCGGCAGCGGTTGACGACCGGCTCAACGAGCTCCTCCAGCTTGGCCCGGGTGAGGTTGAAGGCAAGGTGCTTCGGACCGTCCGCTCCGGCGGCGATGAAAGGCAAGTTGACCTCGGTGGACATGGTGGTGGAAAGCTCGATCTTTGCTTTCTCGCAAGCCTCGCGCACCCTCCACATGGCCATCTTGTCGGCCGTGAGGTCCACCCCGGTCTCCTTCTGGAACTGGTTCACGGCGAACTTGATCAGCAGCTCGTCCATGTCCGTCCCGCCCAGCTGGGTGTCCCCGCTGGTGGAAACGACCTCGAACACGCCGTCGCTGAAGTCCATTATGGTGACGTCCAAAGTACCGCCGCCCAGGTCGAAGACCATTACCTTCTGGGACGTTCCCGCTTTATCCAGACCGAAGGCGAGCGCGGCCGAGGTCGGCTCGTTGATGATACGAATAACTTCCAGGCCGGCGATCGCCCCGGCATCCTTGGTGGCCTGCCTCTGGTTGTCGTTGAAGTAGGCCGGGACGGTGATGACCGCCTTTGTAACCTCTTCACCCAGATACGCCTCGGCGTCCCGCTTGATCTTCTGTAGGATGAAGGCGGAGATCTGCTGCGGGGAGTACTCCTTCCCCAGAACGGTGACCTTGTAATCCGTGCCCATCTTGCGCTTTATGGCGGCGATGGTGCCCTCCGGGTTCGTCACGGCCTGGCGCCGCGCCGGCTCACCGACCAGAAGCTGGTTGTCCTTGGTGAAGGCCACGTAGGACGGGAAGGCCTTCCCTCCTATGCTGGTCCCCTCCGCGCTCGGTATGATGGTCGGCCGGCCGCCTTCCATGACCGCGGCGGCCGAGTTGCTGGTGCCCAAATCTATCCCTATGATCTTAGCCATCTGATTCACCTCTCTTGTTGCCACTTCCAACTTTTACCTTGGCGTAGCGAACTACTCTCGGTCCCAGGCAGTAACCCTTCTGGTACACTTCCAGGACCTTTCCTTCCTCGCCTTCCCCGACGCACAGCGCCTCGTGCAGCGCCGGGTCGAAGTTGTCGCAGGGCGTCTCCACCAGCCCCTTGGACTGGAGCATTGATCGTAAGTTGGCGTGGATCGACTCCACGCCATGTCTGAACTCCTCCGGGGTGGCATTGGAAGCCAAGGCCCGTTCGAAGTCGTCCAGGAAGCCCAGCAGATCGTAGAGCAGTCGGTCGTTCGCGGCCTTTATCTGCTCTTCCTTGTCGCGCTGGGCGCGCTTCTTGTAATTGTCGAATTCGGCCTGGATGCGCTTGGCTAGGTCCAGGTTCCTCTCCGCCTGCGCCCTGGCCTCCTCTATCTCGGCCTTCAATCTTGTCATCTCATCATCCGGCCTGAGCGGCTCGCCCTGAGCCTCCCCCGCCTGCGGGGGCCGCGTTTCCCTGGAGCTGTCTTCCATCGAGGGCCCACCCGTTAGCTTGTCTTGAGAATTTAAAAAGGTAATTGAAGGAGGGGTTCCCCCCTCCGAAGAGAGTTTAATCCACGTCGCCCAGGCCGTCCTTGCCGACCATGTCCCTGGAGCTCATGCCGGGAGTGCCCTTGGAGGCGATCACGTCATCGATCCTCAGGATCATTACCGCGGCGTCGGTGGCGGAGCTGATGGCCTGCTTGCCGACCCGGAAGGGCTCTACGACATCGTTGGCCAACATGTCCTCGACCTGACCGGTGAAGACGTTCACGCCGGCGTGCTTCTTGCCCGCCTTGTGGGACTTCCTCATCTCGATCAGGATGTCGATGGGGTCCAGCCCGGCGTTCTCGGCCAGAGCGGTGGGTATTACCTCCAACGCGGATGCGTAGGCGTCTATGGCGATCTGCTCGCGTCCGCCGACGGACGAGGAGAACTCGCGGAGGCGCAGGGCGACCTCTACAGCGGTGGAACCTCCACCGGTGAGCATCATGCCGTCCTCGATCGCGACGGCCACAACGCTCATGGCGTCGTCCAACGACCTCTCGATCTCGGCGATCACGTGGTCGGTACCGCCGCGGATCAGGATGGACATGGCCTTGGGGTTCTTGCAGCCGGTGACGAAGGTCATCTCCTCGTCCTGGATCTTGCGAACCTCGACCAGGTCGGCCTTTCCGAGGTCAGCGGCGTCCAGCTCGGTGATCTTGGATATGATGGTGGCCCCGGTGGCCTTGGAGAGCTTCTCCATGTCGCCCTTCTTGACGCGGCGGCCGGCGTAGATCTTTTCCTTGGACAGGAAGTGCTGCACCAGGTCGTCGATGCCCTTCTGGCAGAAGACGACGTTGGCGCCCACGGCCTTTATCTTGTCGACCATCTGTCTCAGCATGCGCTCCTCCTCGTCGAGGAAGGCGTGCATCTGGGTGGGGTCGGTGATCTCGATCTTGGCGTCGATCTCGGTCTTCTTGATCTCCAAGGCGACGTCCAGCAGGGCGATCTTGGCCTTCTCGATCCTCTTGGGCATGGCGGGGTGCACCGGCTCCTTGTCCACGATGATGCCGGGGATGAGCTGGGTGTCGTCCATGGAACCGCCGTGCTTCTTGGTGACCTGGATGTTGTCCATGTCCACCTGCCACTTGCCGTTGACCTTCTCAGCGACGGAGCTGATGGAGTCCACGGAGACAGCGGCCATCAGTTCCTTGGAACCGGAGATGGACTTGCTCATCATGGCGGTCTTGGCTATCTTCAGAAGGGTCTCGCGGTCCTTCGGCTCCACCCTGACGGAGACGGAGTCCAATACTTCCATGGCCTTGTTGGCGGCCATACGGTACCCGGCGGTTATGATGGTCGGGTGCACGTTGGCGTCGATCAGGTCGATGGACTTCTTCAGAAGCTCGCCGGTCAGTATGACCGCGGTGGTGGTCCCGTCGCCGCATTCCTCGTCCTGGGTCTTGGCGACCTCGACGAGCATCTTGGCGGCGGGGTGCTCAACGTCGATCTCCTTCAATATGGTGACACCGTCATTGGTGATGACGACGTCGCCCATGGAGTCGACCAGCATCTTGTCCATTCCGCGGGGACCAAGGGTGCTCCTGACAGCGTCAGCGATAGCCCTGGCGGCCATGATGTTGTTGTATTGGGCGTCCTTGCCCTTCTCGCGCTTGGAACCTTCTTTGAGTATGAATATCGGTTGGTTTCCCATAGACATGCGACTAACCTCCATTGGCATCAAATTAGCTTGACACCTAGCTCTGAGCTAGTGGGCATTGGAATGTTTGTTCTTCTATATGAAGCTATTGTGCATCCGCCTCTCACCCATACAAAAAAGATGATTTCCATCGGGGGAAGCTAAGGGCGACGAAAGGGCTGGGCCATATTTGATATTATCGTGCTCGGGCAGGGCTTGGAGCAAGGTTATATCCCCTGACGCACTTCGAGGGACGATCGAATGAGCGAGCTCCAGAAGACGGTGACCGTGGTTTTCAACCGCAAGGGCAAGAAGCTGCTGTCCGAACGGGAGTTCATCAACGCGCTCTTCTTCGAGCTGAAGTGGGCCGACCCCTCTGGAGCCGGCCGCATCGAGGCCAAGGAGGCGCAGCGGATATTGGAGGCGGCGATGCGCCAAGGTTTGTTGGAGCTTTCCGACGGCTACGTGAAACCGACCTTCGACCTCAAGTCGGTCGAGGTGCCGCTGAACTACAAGCCCACCAAGGACCTGCTCAAGGAGATCGGCGAGGGCGGTTCCGCCCCGGCTGCCGCGACCCCCGCGTCACCGAAAGGGGAGAAGAAGGCCGAGCCGATGCCGGTGTTCTCCGTGCTCATAGACGACATAGCGGCCAAGTCCGGCTGGAACAAGCGGGACGTGGTCTCCCGGATAAACAAGGTCGTGGAGCGTCTATCGGTCGATGCCGAGGTTGCCGCCCTTCTAATAGGAAAGGACGTCGGGGTGGACGTAGGTAAGTATCTATTAGAAGTGAAGGAAGAGGTTTTGAGGAAGTGACCGTCACTTCTTCTTGATGAAGTCCTCGAGGGTCATCCCTTTCTTGCCGGAGGTCTTCTCCACCGCGGCAATGGTGACCTTCTCCTTGATCTTGATGTCCAGGGTCTTCTCCACCTTGCGTATGAGGGTGTCGTCAGGATGCATGGTCCCCGACTCCAGCTTGTGGATTATGCTGACCCGCTCGTTCATCTTGGCCGCCAGCTCCTCCTGCTTCCAGCCCATCTTCTCCCGGGCGTCCTTTATCCGCTTGGGAAAGTCCACGGCCATCTCGAACGACTCCTCGCCGCCCTCGTACACGTCCTTTGTCTTCATGCGGCGCTCGCGGTTCTGCAGCCTCGCCTGGATCACTGACGGCTCGGCCGTGGTCCCCGGTTTTCCACCCGCCTTTACGTTGTCGCCGAAACGGGCACAGTCCCGGCACACGCTGAGGACCGTTCCCTCGATCCTCACCGGCAGCAGGCTCCCCATCTCCTTCCCGCACATCTCGCATATCATCTCTATCGTTCGAGCTAATGTTGCAGGATTAATTTATAGATGAGCCGCCGCCGGAACGGAGAAGCGGTTAGAACGTGGGAACCGGAGCATGACTGGCTCGGTATCTATCAGAACTTGGCCATCCCATTAATGCCTACCTGCGGATGGGTTATCTCTCCTGGGAAATTAGGTTAGTTTCTCAACCATGACATGTATTGGCAAATGCTCAAATAGAGGACGGTTTAATCAATGCTCGAAGGTGCCACATTTGTTGGATGAAGAGCTTGACCAATCCATCTCCAACGAGATCGTCGAGAAGCTGGAGCTTCTGGAGCGCCAGAACAGTGAGCTGCTCGAAGAGGTCAGACGGGTGGAGGGCGAGAAGAGATACGTGGAGAGCGAGCTCTTCCGGCTGCAGAAGGAGATCAAGAGGATGCGCTCCGAGCTGGAGCGGCTGAAGTCACCTCCCCTCATTATCGGCAGCATCAAGGACATTCTCATCGACGGCCGCGTCATCGTCAAGAGCAGCACCGGCCCGGACTTCATAGTTACCACTTCCGAGTACGTTCTCTCGGAGGACCTCATCGTCGGGGCGCGCGTCGCCCTCAACAAGCAAACGTTGGCGGTCATGTCGGTCCTGCCGCAATCGCTCGACCCGATCGTCACCGGGGCCGAGATAATCGACAAGCCGTCCATCACCTACGAGATGATCGGCGGTCTTGATGAGCAGATCCTTGAAGTGCGCGAGGCGGTCGAGGACCCGCTGCTCCGCCCCGATCTGTATAGGCGCGTGGGCATAGAGCCGCCGAAGGGCGTGCTGCTGGTCGGTCCGCCCGGCACCGGGAAGACGCTCATTGCGAAAGCGGTGGCCAACCACACCAATGCCACCTTCATCCGCTTCGTAGGTTCCGAACTGGTTCAGAAGTACATCGGCGAGGGCGCTCGCCTGGTCCGCGAGCTGTTCGAGCTGGCCCGTGAGAAGGCCCCCAGCATCATATTCATCGACGAGCTGGATTCCGTGGGCGCCAAGCGTTTGGATGTCGCGACGTCCGGCGACCGCGAGGTTCAGCGCACCCTCATGCAGCTGCTGGCCGAGCTGGATGGATTTAACCCATTGGACAACATCAAGATCATCGGTGCCACCAACCGCCCGGACATCCTGGACGACGCGCTGCTGCGGCCGGGACGTTTCGACCGCATAATCGAGGTGCCCATCCCGAGCTACGAGGCCAGGCTGGAGATCTTCCGCATCCACACCGGCAAGATGAGCGTGGAGAACAACCTGAACATAGAATTGCTCGCCACCAAGACCGAGCTGGCCACAGGTGCGGACATCAAGTCCATATGCACCGAGGCGGGCATGTTCGCTATCCGGGACAACCGGGACACGGTGAGCATGGCCGATTTCGAGAGGGCCATCGTCAAGGTTCTGGATAACGAGGCGTCCAAGTGCACCGAGTCAGGCGTGATGTTTGCCTGAGAAACCATTTTCCGAAACCTCTATTTCCTTTTCCAGGACGAATGAGCCGATATACCCGCACTTGAGGCAGCGGTACTTCTGACCCAGCATCATTCCCGCCTCGTAAACTATGTCAGCGGAACCGCATTCGGGACAGGTGGCGATCCAGGTCTTCATGAGGTTATGACCTGATTCACCGAACTTAAATCAATCGTTGGAGAGGTCCTCGCCGCCCTCGAAGGACTGCTGCACCATGTCGTAGATGTCCTCCAGTCCGGAGGGTTCGGTGGCGGAGGCTGGCACGACCCTCTTGTAGGCGCCGATCGACTCCAGGGCCTTGAACAGCTCGATTCCCAGCACGGCGCGGGTGTCGATCTTGTTGGTGAGCGCGGCGTACAACGCGTCGGGAGAATCGGACCACTCGCTGATGGCCTCCATCTCCTCCTCCTTCAGCAGGTCGCTCTTGGAGAGCACGGTGAAGAAGGGCACGGAGAAACGGAAGTGCACGGTGGCGGCTAACATGACCGAGGATACGAAACCGGAGGGCGTCTTGCACAGGTTGGGGTCAGCCAGGAACACCAGGCAGGCATCCTCTTTCCCTAGTTCTTCCATTATGACCTCACTGCTCTGCCGGAAGGCGAACAGCTCGATCTGCCCTGGCGTATCGACCAGAACGTAGTTGGTGCGGAACTTCTCAATGGACTCGGCCAGATCCTTGGCGTTCACGGCCATCATGTCCGCGGCCACGATCTGCGCCCCGTTCGGCCCGAGACCGTACTGCTCCATGACGTCGTCCACCCGAACCCAGTCGCGTATGTCGATGTCCGGCTCGTACGGCATATGCTCCACTCCCGGGTCCAGGTTGATTATGACCGAGTCCAGACCCTGCAGGGTGAGCCATTCCTGGAAAGCGTAGATGAGGGAGCTCTTTCCGCTCCCGGCGGTGCCGACGAAATAGATGAAGCGCATGATATCCTGCGAAAGGAAGTATGACGCCCTTATGATACTTGCGACGCCACGGCGACCGTCCTTACTAGAAAGACGATCTCAATCCTCCCAGAATGCGCCGTCTTCCTGATAGCTAGCAGAGGCCTCGAAGACCTCGGCCACCTTCACTCCCACGAACCCGTGTATCGGTATGTAGATGATGAACATGATAGCCATCATCAACCAGTGCGGGAAAAGGTAATTGATGGCCAGCATCGGTATTTCAGCGATAAGGAGCACTATAAAGAGCAGGACGCCGTGGAAGAACCTGGAGACCAGTTTTTTGTCGGTACCCATTTCCCACACCGCTTCCGCCAGATAGGAGTTGATGTAGCCAAGGGCCAGCCCCAACATGACGAAGCCGATCAACAGTCCTATTATGAACCCTAGGACCAACAGCAACCCAAGGACCAACGCCCAGCCGATGATCAGCAAGAACATCAGTATGGTCAGGCCGATCCCGTGCTTCCACAGGTCCCAGAAGTAGGACGCATCGATATCGATATCTTCCACTATTACCCCACCGCGGATGAGGTGCGCTTGACCAATCTTAAAACTAACCCAATTATTCTAAAAAAAAGGGACGAGCAAGAAATGGTCAGCGGGTGATCTTCTCCAACGCCTTTAAAAGCTCCTCGACCTGGTCGGCCCGCCTTCTGGCCGAGGCGCGAATGACCTTCTTGTTACGACGGTTCCCGGTCAGCTTTACCGCACTCAGGTAGGAACGGATGAGATGATCGTCCAGCCTGGACATGCGCTCCCTGAGACCGGCCAGCTCCGGCTTGGGTATGTCAGCGAGATCGCCGGTCAGCAGCTTGCGGTCCATCTTCTCCAGCCGCTTTCGAAGGTCGCTTATCGATTCGCCGACGCTCTCGTCGAAGGAGCGACGGGCACCCTGGCGCATCTCGGGCGGAAGGCCGTCGATTATCTCCTCCGTCTCCCGCAGGACCTCCAGCACCTGGGCCACCAGGTGCCTCAGCTCCTCCTCCGGGCGCGTACCGCCCTTCCCCCTGAACCGATCGAGCAGTCCCATTTACGGATGGGGCATGATGTCGTGGAAAATAAAACCTGTCGCCCGGCTTAGGGGTGCCCCTGGAGGTGTCGCTTTCTTGGCCTAACCTGTCATCACGCGTCGGAACCGTACCGGCTGCGCTGCAGGGTGGCCTCGCCCATGATGTCCTGTACGCGATGGCGCTTCAGCATGGCCTCGGCCTCCTCCCTGGTGGGGGCGGTGAAGGTCCTGCCGCAGGTCTTGCACATGATCTTTGGCATGGGGGTCATCTCCGTATGATTCTTGATGTTGGGCCCTAATAATGATTGAGGTCCGACCCATCTACGGGGCGAAGGAATTGATTTCCTAGCGATGCTACGTCAGTAAGATGGCGTGATGGCGATTCCTGAGGGCGCCGGTCGGTGATGGTTGATGCATGCAGGCCAGGACCGAGGAAAAAGGTGAAAGGGGTTTGGCCAGATCACTAGCAGCCTACGCTCCCGTATCTCTTGACGGTGTCCACGCACTCCTTGATGTTCTCAAGGCGGGTGGTGACCGACGGGGGCACCTCACATCCGGAGGCTATGCAGTACCTGGAGTGCAGTCCGCGGGCGCAAAGGGCGGTCTTGACCTCCTGGCACAGGTTCATGGTGGCCTTTTGCATCTTCTCCGTGCTCCAGCGCACGAAACCCTGCGGGTCTATCTGTCCGCCGATCAGG
>JBFYNB010000069.1:0-8559 GCA_041304605.1 Methanomassiliicoccales archaeon | reverse complement strand
AAAGCTAAAACCATTGAAAAATTCCTGGGAAAAGATTTCCGCGTAATTTCAAGTTTCGGGCATATAAGAGATCTTGCTAAAAAGAATCTCGGTATTGACATTGAAAACAATTTCAGTCCCACCTATGAAATTCCAAAGGATAAAACAAAAATTGTAAATGAGCTGAGAAAGGTTGCATCTGAGTCAAAGAATATCTGGATTGCATCTGATGAGGACCGTGAGGGAGAAGCAATAGCATGGCACCTGGTAAGTGTTCTGAATCTTGATCTGGTAAGTACAAAAAGAATAGTATTCCATGAAATAACAAAGGAGGCAATTGCAAGTGCTATCCAGAATCCCCGTCAGGTTGACATGAACCTTGTGAATTCTCAGCAGGCAAGACGTATCCTCGACAGGCTTGTTGTGGATCTTACCTGAGGTGCGTATGCCTTTTCCCCGTTCACCAAGAACAGCGACATGATGGTGTTCGTGGCCAAGCGGTCCCCATGATCCTGGACCTGGACCACACCCTGGGCTGCGGTCAGGTGTTCCGCTGGCGCAAGGACGGTGACGATTGGAAAGGCGTGGTCGACGGAAGGCTGGTCACCCTTCGCCAGGACGGGGGCGAAGTGAACGTCTCGGGGATGAGCGACCGGCGGTTCGCTCGATACTTCCGTCAGGATGACGACCTGGAGTCCATCTATAAGGAGCTGGACCGGGACGAGCATCTCTCCTCTTACTTCCGCAAATACCGCGGCCTGCGCCTGATAAGGCAGGACCCCTGGGAGTGCATGGCCTCTTACGTTCTCGCTACGAACGCCAACATCCCGCGCATACAGGGGATGATCGAGCGGGTGTGCCGTACGTTCGGCACGGAGATGGACGGTTATCACACCTTCCCCACGCCCGGCCAGCTGCTGGAGGGCTGCGAGCGGGCCGAGGGCTGCGGCCTGGGTTACCGCAGCAAGCGCTTCATCGAGCTGGCCCGTTTGGCGTATAGGGAGGAGATCGATTTTTCCGGCCTCGTGTCCATGGGATACGAGGATTGCGTACGGACGCTCATCGAACTGCCTGGCATCGGCCCCAAGGTCGCCGACTGCGTGAGCGTTTTTTCACTGGAGCACCTGGAGGCGTTCCCGGTGGACGTCCGGATAAGAAAGGCGATGGCCGAGCTGTACGGGATGGAGGGCAGCTACAGAAACGTCAACAGGCTGTCCAGGGAAAGGTTCGGCCGCTGGGCGGGCTACGCCCAGGAGTACATCTACTACGCGTTCGGACGATGATCAATCGCACTGCGGGCATACGCAGGCGGGAGCGCGGAGACCGGTCTGCGTTTCGTATATGCCGACCAGCATGCCGCTCTTCTTGACCATCTCGCAAATGCGGCACGTTTCTACGACTATGTCAGAACCGTTGATGATGCGGACGGCGGAGATCTCCACCTCGCGCTTGAAGTCCTCGTACCTGCCGCTGTTCTCCAGTTCCTTGTTGGTGCCGCGTTTGGCTTTCAGATACTGGGAGATGGCGGCGTCGGTCACGCCGAACTTGCGAGCCACTTCCGCCTGGCTCAGATGGTGCTTCTGAACTAATTCCCTGGCCAACTCGCGCCGGATGGAGGGAAGTACGTACCAGACGATCAGCTCGCACGGTATTTTCATCGAGCCAACCATCACCTTAACGATTCTTAAAGATTGCTATAAACTGGGTTGCTGGAACAGCGGCCCGGGGCGCCCGACGGGCGACCGGGGACCGCCCCTTTTTCCGAGGGCCTTTTCGGCCATTGTATAAATAAAAAAATGCTCTTTACCGTGAACAGTCCGGTCGTTGTTCAAGAGGTTTGATTATGGAGATCGATGAGGTTCTGGTCACCCGCAAGATAGTGGAGAGGTACACCGAAGAGTTCCTGGAGAACATTGACGTCGACGTGGTCATCGCCGGCGCGGGGCCGTCCTCGCTCACGGCCGCGCGCTACCTGGCCAAGGCCGGCCTGCGCGTGGTCATATTCGAAAGGAAGCTCACCCCCGGCGGAGGCATGTGGGGCGGCGGGATGACCTTCCCTATCATTGTCGTTCAGGAAGGAAGCAAGGACCTGCTGGAGGAGATCGGCGTCCGGCTCAGGGACGCCGGTGACGGCTATTACACCGCCGATTCCGTGGAGTCCTCCGCCAAGCTCATCGCTTCGGCCGTTTCCGCTGGAGCGAGGCTGTACAACACCATAACGGTGGAGGACGTCATGATCCGCCAGGACAGCATCTGCGGCGTCGTGATCAACTCGTCCGCGGTGGAGGTGGCCGGACTGCATGTGGACCCGCTTGCCATTCGCGCCAAGTACGTCATCGATGGCACCGGGCACCCCGCGGAGGTCGTCCACGTGGTGCAGCGCAAGGTCGGCCGTCTGAAGACCCCCACCGGCCAGATCGAGGGCGAGAAGTCCATGTGGGCTGAAGTTGGTGAGCTGATGACCGTGGAGAACACGGTCGAGGTGTACAACAACCTGTACGTCTGCGGCATGGCCTCCAACGCGGTCATGGGCGCGCCGCGCATGGGACCTATATTCGGCGGAATGCTCCTTTCGGGCAAGAAGGTCGCCGAGATGATCATAGCCAGGGAAAAGAAGGCGAAGAAAAGGAAGTAGGTCAGTCCTCTTCGCCCATCACCTTTCCGAGGAACTCCTGGATCTCCCAGTCCGGGATCTCCTTGGAGGTTTTTTCTCTTACCGTCCAGCCTAGCTCGGAGACGAAGTCCTTGACCACCGCCTTGGCCTCCTTGCCGCCCTGCAGATCGATTATGGTGAGGTCCTTCCCGGAGTGCTTGGAGCGGAAGCAGCCGATTATCTCCGAGCCGCGCATCACCAGGCTGCCCATGCCCCCGCATCTCTCCCGCACCTCGTCGTAAAGGTAGTGGGCCATGTTGTCGAACTGGTACAGCACCAGCTCGCGGTCCCCCGCCTTCTTGTCCAGGGTGTCCAGGTCGTCCTTCAGCACCCAGTGCACGGCGTCCCCGCCCTTCTCCAGGAAACCCTTGGCCAGGAACCCTTCGTCCGTAAGCTCGGCCAGCAGGGAGCGGAGCTCCCTCATCGGTATCTCCACCCGCAGGAAGCGGGACAGGTTCTCGGCGGTGAACACGCCGAAGTTGCGGAACAGCAGGCGCAGATGCTCCATCCTAGCCTCCTTGACCGTGAGGCCTGACGACGGGACGAGCGTTATGCGGTTGTTGCGTCCGTACGCCACCACGGTCGCCTTGTTCATCTCCCGCAGGGCATCCTGCGTTCTTGAGGGACCGAGCACGGAACGCTCGAAGAAGGCCCGCCTGGGCATAGGGAGATTTCGTTCGAGCATCCTGATCATCGCCTTGGCGTCGTCGCTCAGCTCCCGCCCCTTGGCGTCCCGGAACAGCGAGGCGTACTGCATGGTGGTGTACATCATCTGCTCCGGCAGCCCCGTAACGGAGTAGAGCAGGCCCTGCTCCACCAGGCGTTTCAGCGGAACTTTCACCCGGCAGCGGGCGAAGGCCGCCGGGTCGCCGCGGAAGCCGCCGCTGCGCTTCACCCCTTCCATGACGTTCGGATAGGCCTCCTTAGGCAGAAGCCCGGAACGGCGCATGGCGTAGCGCATGAGGTCCTCCTTGCTGAACTGGCGGTCGACACCGCCGCGGGTCCACATGCCCTCCATGCGCACGTACCCGGCCTCCCGCAACGCCTTTTCCGCGTCGCCATGAACGTCGTCGGCCGGTGTCCCCAGGACCTCCTTGATGCGCACCAGGTCCAGGCCCTGGGACGCCTGGAACGAGAGAAGCTGCTCCAGGGCCTTCAGGGCCTGCGGTAGGTACGACGGCTCGTCCAGGTCGATCGCCCTCACGTCCACGCATCCCCCGGCGTCCCATTTCTCTATGCCCCCAACGACCGTCCCGTCCCGCAGCACCGGGAATACCCAGGAATCGCCGAAGCGGGCGTTGGTGTCCGCCCAGCGCGGCTGCGCCGTCGGATCGTAGAGACTAACGACGCTCCACTCCTCTTCCCCGGGAACGAAGCAGCGGAGCGGCTCGAGCTCCTCGGGCATGATCACCATCTCCACCGCCGCCTCTCCTACGGTTATCCTCTCCACGTTCAGGCGGTCCAGGGCGTCGTCCACCTCGTACGGGGACAGCCCGGTGCTCATCCTCACCGCCATGGCCGGGACCGGTCCGTAAGCGCGAACGAAACGGCGCACCAGCTCGTCCACCGGGTCGCCGTCGAACTCGTCGACGTCGATGGCCTGGTAGAAGTTCTCCCGGGACCAGTCCTCCCCGTCCTCGTACCGGCGCACGATGTACATGTTGCGGTCCAGTCGGTCCAGGGAGTCCTTTATCGACTCCTTGTCCTCGGGCATGTCCCGCACGAGCTCGCGCATGCTCGCTCCGCCGAGATCGCGTATCCTCTGCAGCACCCTCCCGTCCATATCGTTCGGGGCGAAGGTGCGGTACGCCTTCACGTAAAGGGGAGCGTCCTCCTCCAGCACATAACGGACGCGACCGCGGACGAACCGGCCGTTGAGCACGCGGCCGCTCTCCCTCAGGTACCTCCACTCGTCCAGGCTGAAGTTCTTCACCCTGCGCCCGATGTCGTAGAGCAGCCCCATCTCCCCAAAGAACTGGAAGCACTCCTCTATGCTTGCGAACTTCCGCTCCAGCTTGGACCTCTGGTACCCGTCCACGGTCCTATGATCGAAGACCTCGGAGCCGTGCTTAAGGCGGAGATGGTCCCTCTTGAGCATGTACTGCTCGCGCTCGCTGACGATGAACCGGCCTTCCTCCAGCAGCCCGCCCTCGGTCATCTGCTTGAGGGCGTTGGTCACCTCCGGTTCCGGAAGATGCAAGGCGAACGCGGCCTCGTCGGCGGTGGCCGGGGCCCACAGGTCCAGATGCCTGAGCAGCGCGGCGTCGACCGCCTTCTGCTTCGGCATCCGTTCGACCTTCCGGGAGCGGTAGGAGAAACGGCCTTTGCCGTAAGCCGCCCGGCCGATGAGGTTCTTAGATTCTAACGAACGAAGCAGCTTTCCGACCGCCTCGCGCTCCTGCTCCAGGAGCGCCTCGAGCTCCGAGGATGTTCTTGCGGCGTCCAGGAACTCCAGCGCGGCCAGCTCGTCATCCTTCGGCTCCGTTGCATCGGCCAATGAGGCGTATACTGGCAGCTGCTCCGTGGCCACGTAATAAACGTCGTCCAGGTACACCGAGGAGATCGCCCCTTCGGCCAGCAGCTCGGAGGCCCACTCGTCCACCTGCTCCCGGGCCGGCCGGCAGTAGGGGTAGACGCTTCTGCCCTTCTCCCGGAACACGTGCAGGGGGCCCGCCCGGGTGATGAGGTTTAGCAAGCTCAACTTGTCCTCGGCGATGCCGCGCTTGGCGCGGAAGTGAGCGTTGACCTTCTCCTCCTCGAACTGGAACCTCTGCTCGTCGCCGAGCACCTTCGAGAGCACTTTGCGGTGCAGTTCCCTGAGCAACGAGGAGCGGTCCTCCATCATCACTATGTCCGATATACCGGCCAGCACGATGTTGTGCCCGAAGGGCGACGGTATCGGATTATAGGGGATGGTGGTCATGACCATCTCCCCGGACTCCATGGAACGCACGATGAGCTCGGCCTTCTGGATGTCCATGACGTCCTCCAGGACCTCGCGGTAGGTCTCCTCGATCACCGGCACGGATTCCAGGGAGTTGAGATAGTCCAGAAGGTACTGCGAGCGCACCTGCTGACGATTCACCGATACCTCCCGGCCCTTGTAGTTCCTGAGTATCATGAAGGAGCGGGCGGCCACGTGCCGGAAGCGCTGCTTGAATATTTCCGAGTCTTTCACGGCCCGGCGCAGTATCCCGCGCATCTCGCCGGAACGGATCAATCCCGGTATCAGGTTCAGGTCGATGCGTTTCGGGGCGACCAGAAGGAAGGCGTCATCCGATATCGACACGGAAACGTTGCATCCCATGCGCTGCGTGAGCAGGAAGGCGTACGTGCGCGACAGGGCGTCATTCACCCGCCGCCCGAAGGGGAGGTGGAAGATCAGCCCGCTGTTCCCCTGGCGGTCCAGGTAGCCCTCCACCAGCAACCGCCTCTGATTGGGTATCCCGGCCGCGGCCTGCTGCTCCTTGAAGTAGTGCAGAAGCGAGAGGGCGGAGCCGTGGTCGATGGAGAAGTTGTCCATGAGCCACTGCACGACCTCTTCCTCCGGTTCGCCGAGCTTGGATTCCATCTCTCCGCGGAAGCGGGCGATCTCCATTGAAAGATCGAAAGAGCGGGGGAGCATCTCGCCGGTCCAGGAGGGAACGGTCGGTTTCCGTCCGGGCGCTGAACGAACGTAGACGCGCATGCCCTTGGCCCGGACGTACTCGTACGGTCGGCCGCCTAAGATGAACACGTCCTTGGTGCTCAGGCGCTCCACGAACTTCTCCGAAAGGTCACCGACCAGGGCGCTGCGCTCGTTGAACACCTTATAGGAGGCTTCCTCGGGTATGGTTCCCAGGTTCAGGAAGTAGATCATCCGGGCGCCCTTCTTCTTCCCGAACACGCCCTCCTCCGGATCGTACCAGAGCTTGGAGTAAACTCCCTCGAAGGCGTCCTTGCTGCCCAGATAGCGCAGCGTCTGCAACAGCTCGTCCCGGGAGAGGTTGCGATAGCAGTACGAGTTGCGCACCATGCTCAGCGCCTCGTCCACGGTCCAGCGCCTTTCCAGTGACATTCCCACGAGCGTCTGCGCCAATACGTCCAGGGCGTTCTCCGGTATCGTGACTCGGTCGATGTTGCGGCGGTGCGCCGCCCGGCACAGCACGGCGCATTCCACCAGGTCGTCCAGGTCCAGGACCATCATGCGGCCCTTGGGCGTTTTGCCGACGGAGTGGCCGGAGCGCCCGATGCGCTGCAACCCTTTGGCGACGCTCTTCGGCGAGCCGATCTGGCATACCAGGTCGACCGAGCCTATGTCTATGCCGAGCTCGAGCGAGGTGGACGAGACGACGCAGCGGAGCTCGCCGCGCTTGAGGCGGTCCTCCACGTCCAGGCGAGTTTCTTTGGCCAGCGATCCGTGATGGGCCTCGATGCTCTCGATGCCTCGTTCCCGAAGCTTGTAGACCACCTGCTCCGTCCCCGAGCGGGTGTTGGTGAATATGAGCGTGGTCTGATGCGCGTTCACCATGTCGCGCAGCCCGTCGTACATGCGGGCGTTCACGATCTCGTACGGCAGCGCCGTCATATCCTCGGTCGGGCATACCACCTCCAGGTCCAGGTTGCGTTTGGTCAGGATCTCGATCAGCTCGACGGGACGGACGTTCCCGTCCTGGTAGCCTACCAGGTACGAGGCGATGTCCTCGATGGGCGCCAGGGTGGCCGACAGCCCGATGCGGGTGATTGGTCGTTGGCAGAGGTCCTGCAGCCTTTCCAAGGTGATGGAGAGATGCACGCCGCGCTTGGAGTCGCAGATCTCGTGTATCTCGTCGACTATGATGTATTCGACCTGGGAGAACTTCTCCCGGAACTTCGGCGCGGCGAGAACGAGCGCCAGGGATTCGGGGGTGGTGATGAATATGTGCGGCGGCTTGCGCAGCTGCTTCTGCCTCTCCGATTGCGACGTGTCGCCGGAGCGCACGCCCACGCGCACCTTCGGGAACTCGTACCCTTTCTGCTTGGCCAGCTCGTTCATCTGGGCCAGGGGTTCCTCGAGGTTCTTGTTGATGTCGTTGGCCAGCGCTTTCAGCGGCGAAACGTAGACGGCGTAGATGCGGTCCTCCAGCTTGCCGTCCTTGGCGTACTTGAACAGCTCGTTGATTATGGAAGTGAAGGCGGTTAGGGTCTTCCCGGAACCGGTGGGCGAGGAGACCAGCACGCTCTTCCGCTCGTGGATGAGCGGTATGGCGTAAGATTGAGGTTCGGTCAGACCGTCGAACCGCGAGTCGAACCATTCCGCGATGAGCGGATCGAGCAGGGAGAGCACCTCCTGCTTGCTAGCCTTCTTCTTCACCCTTTGCATCTTTCGACCTTCGAAAAGCGTATTCTATCTATTGCCGGGTTATAATTAACTTAGCATGAGATGATCGAAAATGTGAGAGCAACACAGGTTTTAAGTCGGCACAGGGGAGAATAAGGTACGGTGCGTCGATGAGGTGGTTCATTCAGGGGAAGGAGGGCGCCAGGCTGCCCTGGAAGGAATGGGATAAGGCCGCGGCGGACCCGGAGGACATGCTGGCCAGCATAGCCCTGGGCGAGAAGACCTACCGTCTCTGCATGAGGACCGCCAAGCTTCCGCCGCAGAAGGATGCTGAGAAGACCGTGACCGCCTTCGCCCACATCCTGCATCACATGCTCGATGAGATCGGCGAGGACCGCCTGCTCGAGCTTCGCTACATCCTGCAGGAGGGCTGGAGAGACGACGCGCCGTGGCTGTGGGAGCCTCCGAACGAGGTCTTGTGGCCGATCGGCGTGGACCTGAGGATCGAGCTCATTTCCCTGCGTCACGGTTTGGAGCGGGTGATCGCCCCGGGGTTGTTCGGGGTCTTCTGGGCGGCCATGACCGCCGCTGGCAGACGCATCCCGGTCAGATCTACGGAGTTCGGGAC
>JBFYNB010000068.1:0-8627 GCA_041304605.1 Methanomassiliicoccales archaeon | reverse complement strand
CGTCGGCGCATAAGCCTCGGAGTCGTAGAACAGCTCCTCGTAAAGCTTTTCCCCCGGTCGCAACCCAGTGAATTGAATCTGGATGTCCCGCCCCGGCTCCCGTCCTCCTCATGAAGAACTTCAACCAGAAGATTTATTGGCGGACGGGACGTTCGTCGCGAAGGATGCACGGAGCCTCCGTCACTATACTGAGCAGCGGCAGCTGCGGCAACTCGATCGTGTTCTCGAGCGATGGAGCCTCAGTCATGATAGACGCGGGGTTGTCATGCAGGGAACTCGAGCGGAGGATGTCCATGTTCGGGCTCGACCCGTCCGATGTGGATGCACTGCTGCTCACTCACGAACACACTGACCATACCCGGGGGGCCAAGAGATTCTGTTCAATGTACGACGTGCCAGTCTACGGCACCGATGGCACGTTGTCCCTCACCCCCCTCGAGGGTGTCGAGCTGAGGCCGATATCGAACAGGCACGCGTTCGAGGTGGGCCCACTGATGGTCTCCCCATTCCCCATAAAGCATCTCGCCGCCGAGCCGGTCGCGTTCTCCATCTCCAACGACGGTTTCAAACTATCTGTAGCGTCCGACCTGGGCTGCGCGACCCCAAAGGTCCTCGAAGCGCTCCAATCGTCACAAGTGCTCATGATCGAGGCGAACTACGACGACGAGATGCTCATGAATGGCACATATCCCGAGTTCCTGAAGAGGACAATCAGAGGGGACCATGGACATCTGTCGAACGATGATGCCGCAATGGTCTGCTCGCATGTGATCTCCGACGTCACGAAGACCGTCGTTCTAGTGCACCTGAGCAGGGAGAACAACACCCCGGAGAAGGCCGCCCAGACCGTGTCCGACGGTATACGCAGGAACGGAAGGGATGTGAGGCTCGAGGTCACCGAGCACGGAGGCTCGAAGGGACCGATTGGCCTACGATGAGCCTATGATCTTGATCTTGCCATGGGACAGGAGGGTGTCAGCGACGCTCTTCGGTATGGAGACCACATCCTCCTTCCTGAGCTTGTAGTCCCTGTCCACACCCGCGAACGTGGGGACGTCCTCGAGGACGCGCGCCATTACGAGTCCGTCACCGTCACTCTCAGGAGGGACCTCTTCGGCCTTCGCCTTGGCCTTCGGCGCCTCCTTCTTCATCGTGGGGACCTCGACCATCTCCTCCTGCCTGGTCGTCCTCGGCCCCAGTATCTCGAAGTCGGCGTTCGAGTCCTTGTGAGCGGCCAGGACCGATGTCAGGCTCGAGAAGAGGACGAGCTCGTCAGGAGTCAGGTTCGCCGTGTCAGGGTTGTCGCCCGAGACCTTCCTCAGGGCTATGAGGGATATCTTCCTCGTGCGCAGCTCGTACACGCGCTTCGCCTTGTCAATCGCCTTCTTCAGCTGGTCGTTGAGCATCATGCTCGCGTGCGAGCTCGGGTTCATCCCTATCTCTCTCTCGCTCTCCTTCCTGATGCTCTTGATGTACGCGGATATCCTGTCATAGAGGGCGGGATCGACCTTCGTCAGCTGGGGAGACCTGTTCTCCTGCCTGAAAAGGGTCATGATGTCCTCGTAGTTCATGTCCCCCCGCTGCTCGGCCATGTTCGAAGCATACGCCACGGTGATATATCAGGATTGCGCGCAGTTCACATGTGAGAGCAACTAGTTATACCGACCTCGGGAATCACGGCCCGAGGTAGGATGGAGCGGAGGGATTTCATCGAGCCCAGCGGCGAAGGCTGCAGGATATGGATAGACGCGTCGCCGGGCGCCCCGCGGAGCGAGGTCACGGGTGTCAACCAGTGGCGCGTGGCGCTGCAGGTTAGGATAGGCGCGCAGCCGAAGGATGGGGCCGCGAACGAGGAGCTGGTCAGGTTCCTCGCCGAGAAGCTCGGCATCCCCAGGAGGAAGGTCGTCCTCGTCAGAGGGGAAAGGTCATCGACTAAGGTCCTGGAAGTGCCGCTGGACGCCGACGAGGTCCGGAAGAGGCTGGGGGTGTGAGGTCATCATAACCCCAGGTGAACGCCTAGACATGATACTCGAGGTCGTTGATGAGATCGAACACATGAGTGGCGGCTCGCCCATAGTTGTCGAGGGACTGAAGGATGTCGAGGCGCTCAAGAGGATGGGCATCAAGAGGAACGTGGTCTCGCTGGGGAAGGGGCTGACCGTATTCGCCTTCTGTGAGAGATTGGCACTCAGGTCCAGCTCGGCAGTCATCCTGACGGACTGGGACCGAAAGGGGGGCAAGCTCGCGAGGATGCTCAAGGACGCCCTCGATGCGAACGGCGTCAAGGCCAACTTGGACCTCAGGGCGAGGCTCGTCCTCCTGGCCAAGAAGGACATCAAGGACATCGAGAGCTTGCCTAAGTACGTCCGGAGACTCGGAGAGATGGCCAACAGGCCCTGACCCGGCCGAGAACGGTTGTTTGTGGGACGAAAAAGGATTTACGATAGCACCCCGATGAAAAGGCCATGGGGCTCTCCAAGTGTTCCCTTGAGATGCTTCAGGAGATGGGACTGAAGTCGGTCGAGGACCTCTTCGTCGACATTCCGAAGGCGGTCAGGACTGACGGCTTGACGCTCCCTGACGGCATGTCTGAGCTCGAACTGAGGCGCGAACTCGTGTCCATGCTCTCCGCCAACAGGACCGCAGATTCACATCCGTGCTTCCTTGGCGCAGGGATATACAACCACTTCATACCCGCAGCGGTCAGGACCATCGTTGGCCGCTCGGAGTTCATCACATCATATACGCCATACCAGGCCGAGATAAGCCAGGGCATGCTGCAATCCCTTTTCGAGTATCAGAGCTACATTGCCGAACTGACGGCCATGGACGCCGTTAACTCCTCCAACTACGATTGGTCGACTGCCTTGGGGGAAGCGGCCACCATGTGCCACCGCATCCTGCCGAAGAGAACGTTCCTAATTCCCGAGGCAATGTCCTGGGACAAGCGATCGGTGCTGAAGAACTACGTCGCCGGGGCCAAACTCAACGTCGTGGAGTACAGCTACGATCCGTTCACCGGCGAGCTGGACCTGGATTCCATTCGAGAGAAGATGACCGAGGACGTCTGCGGAATATACGCGGAAGTGCCGAACCTGTTCGGCATCATAGATTCGCAGGCCCCCAAGCTGAAGCAGGAGTTCCCTAACGTACCGTTGGTGGTCGGGGTGAACCCGTTGTCCCTTGCTCTGGTAAAACCCCCGGGCGAGTACGGGGCGGACATCGTCATAGGGGAGGGGCAGCCGCTGGGACTGCCGATGAACGTCGGCGGTCCTTCGCTCGGCCTTTTCGCCTGCCGCATGGAGCACGTGCGCAAGATGCCCGGACGGCTTATTGGCATGACCAGGGACCAGGACGGGCGCCGGGCGTTCTGCATGACCCTGCAGACCAGGGAGCAGCACATCCGCCGGAGTAAAGCGACATCCAACATATGCACCAACGAGGCGCTGCTGGCTGTCGCCGTCTCCGCCTATCTGGGCATGACCGGTTCCAAGGGATTGCGTTCCCTGGCCCGCATCAACATGAAGAGGACGGACGAGCTGATGGAACGCTTGGCCGACATTGATGGTTTCGACGCCCCGGTGTTCAGCGGCGCCCATTTCAATGAGTTCGTCGTCAAGACGCCATTGCGCCCAGAGAAGCTGAACAAGCTGCTTTTGCGTCACGGGATCATCGGCGGCCTTCCGCTGCAAAAGCACGTCCCGCGTCTGACGGAGCACATGCTGCTGACAGCCACCGAAATGACCTCCGATGAGGACATGGACCGTCTCCTCAAAGCGTTAAGGGAGGTGGCGCAATGAGCTACCGTCAGGCGCGTTACGACGAGCCCCTCATATTCGAGCTGAAGGGCGAGAACGATTTCTGCCTGATGAGCGAGGACGATGTGAAGATCCCGGAGGGAATGGAACGGCAGGGGCTCTGCCTTCCGGACATTCCGGAGATGGATGTTGTACGCCATTACATCAACCTCTCCCAGATGAACTTCGGAGTGGACAACGGAATGTATCCGCTCGGTTCGTGCACCATGAAGTACAACCCCAAGTACGCCGACAAATTGGCGTCGCTGCCGACCGTCACGTCCGTGCACCCTTGCCAGGACGAGGATTCCCTCCAGGGAGCGTTGCGCTTGATGCGCGAGCTGGAGAAGGCGTTATGCGCTATATCGTACATGGACGCCGTTACGTTGCAGCCAGCCGCCGGAGCGCAAGGCGAGTTCACCGGCATGCTCATCGCCAAAGCGTACCACGAAGATAGGGAGGACCTACGCACGGAAGTGATCGTTCCGGATTCAGCTCACGGGACCAACCCGGCCAGCGCGGCCATGGCCGGTTTTACGGTGATAGAGATCCCGTCCGGTCCGGACGGGTGCGTGGACCTGGAGGCGCTCGGCGCGGCGTTGTCCGAACGAACGGCAGCGGTCATGGTCACCAACCCCAACACCCTCGGTCTTTTCGAGAAGGACATCATGAAACTGGCGGAGATGGTGCACGCTGCCGGGGCGCTCCTGTACTACGACGGGGCGAACCTCAACGCCATCATGGGCATGACCGCCCCGGGCCTCATGGACTTCGACATCGTTCACTTCAACCTGCACAAGACGTTCGCCACGCCACACGGAGGCGGTGGGCCGGGAGCGGGGCCGGTCGGCGTCAAGGAGTTCCTGGAGCCTTATTTGCCGGTGCCTCGCATAGTATCGGAAGAGGGCAAGTACCGCCTGGACTACGAGCGCTTCGACAGCATCGGCAAAGTACGTTCAATGTTCGGTAACTTTGCCGTGCTCGTCAGAGCGTACTCTTACATCGTGGCTCAGGGAAGCGACGGTCTAAAGGAGGTATCACAGAAGGCCGTGCTCAATTCGAACTATCTGAAGAGCAAGGTCGTTCCGACGTACGAAATGCCCTTCGCCCAGCTGCGCAAGCATGAGTTCGTCATCTCCGCTAAAAAACTGGCCAAGGAGAAGGGCATACACGCCACGGACGTGGCCAAGGCACTTCTGGACAGGGGCTTCATGTCCCCCACCATTTATTTCCCATCATTGGTGGAAGAAGCGCTGATGATCGAACCGACCGAATCGGAGAGCAAGGAGACCTTGGACCGTTACGCCCAGGCCTTACTGGACATCGCCAACGGCGATCCGGCCGAGATCAAGGCATCGCCAAGGACAACGTCCATCTCCCGCGTCGACGAGGTGTACGCTGCGAAAGAACTCATCCTGAGCTGGAGGATATACCAGCGCAAGGCGGGTCTGAAATGAGCGGAAAGGGCGTCTTCATCGTCCTGGAAGGGATAGACGGGACGGGAAAGAGCACCCTGTCCAAGAAGCTCAAGGCCTGGCTCGAGGAACGGGGGAGAGAGGTCGTTCTCACCGCAGAACCGACCGACGATTGGCTTGGGATAGCCGTCCGGCGCGCGAACAGCGAGGAACTCGACCCCCGTACGGAATCATTGCTGTTCACCGCCGACAGATGCCAGCACACGCTGCGCATAGAGGAGCTGCTGAAGCAGGGCAAGGTCGTCATCTGCGACCGTTATTACGGTTCCACCGTCGCCTATCAGGGGGCGGCCCTGGAAGAGGACATGGGCGACAACGCCGTCTCCTGGCTGCTGAACCTGAACGGCCCTGTCGTGCGTCATCCGGACGTGACCATACTGCTAACGAGCGATCCCCAGGTGGCCATGCGCCGCGTGGGCAACCGCGGGGAGCTCAGCAAGTTCGAGCGAGAGGGATATCTCAGAAAGGTTCAGGACATCTACCTGACCCTGGCCAGGGAAGCTAAATGGACCGTCATCGACTCCAACGGAAAGCTGGGGGAAGTGCTGGAATCCATCAAGAAAGCGGTTCAGGCATACGTTTAAATCGAGTCGGCCGAATTTAGCAGCATGCACCCCTCCGAGGCTATCGTCGGTAGCCTGTCCTCCCTGTTGCAAGGGAAGAAGATCGTACTGGGCATAACCGGTTCCATCGCCGCCGTGGAGTGCTTCGAGCTGGCCAGAGATCTCATGCGCCATGGCGCTACGGTAATTCCTGTTCTTACTCCGGAGGCGCAGAAGCTTGTTACACCGTACGCCATGAACTTCGCCACCGGTCAGGAAACCATCGTGGAACTTGATGGCCGGGTGCAGCATGTGACGCTCATGGGCGACGTGCAGGGAAGAGCGGACCTTCTGCTTATAGCGCCGTCCACAGCCAACACCATCTCCAAGATCGCCTGCGGTATTGACGATACGACCGTAACCACCATGGCCACCGTAGCGTTGGGCTCGGGCGTTCCTATTCTTATCGCTCCTGCGATGCACGGGGCGATGTTCAACAACCCCATGGTGGCCGAGAACATTGAAAAGTTGAAGAAAGCAGGCGTGGAGTTCGTCGGCCCCCGCATGGAAGGAAAGAAAGCCAAGATAGCCGTGCGGGAGGAGATCGTACACGCCGTCATCCGCAAGCTTTCTGAGGGAAAGATGAAAGGGCGCCGTCTTCTCATTATCGGCGGCTCGTCCGCGGAGAGCATGGATGACATGAGGATCGTCACCAACAAGGGCACGGGTGAGACGGCTGTGGAACTAGCAAAGGCCGCCTATCACCAGGGTGCGGACGTCGAACTGTGGATGGGCCGCTGCTCTGTCACCTTGCCTTCGTTCATTCCGATGAAACGCTTCGAGAGCCTGGCCGATCTGGAGAATATGATACCTGATATCGACCACGACATGGTCGTCGTTCCGGCGGCGCTTTCGGACTTCACCTTTGACAGGAAGAAAGGAAAGCTTCCCTCGGAGGCCAAGGTCACCAAGCTCCAGCTCAAGAGCGTGCCTAAGATACTACCCCTGATCGTCAAGAGGTGCGACAAGGTGATCGGGTTCAAGGCCGAGTCCGGGGTCAAGAAGGAAGACCTGGTGAAGGAGGCTGTCGAGTCGCTCAACCGCAACTTACTGCAGGCGGTGGTAGCTAACGACCTGAAGGACGTCGAACAGGGCAGCACAAAGGTCGTTTTCGTCCGTTCCCGATACCAGGCCGAGATCGAAGGGACCAAGGCCGAAGTGGCGCACCAGCTGATCAAGGAGATGTCCAGGATATGAAGGCCAAGGCGTTCTGCCCCGGACACATCACCGGACTCTTCCAGGTCTGCCAACATGAGGACGTCATGACCTGCGGCTCCCGCGGGGCCGGCCTCAGCATATCGCTCGGAGTGATCAGCGATGTCGAGGTATCCGACGGTACGGGCAAGGTCGATATCTGGCTGAACGGGATGAAGGCGGACGCGCCGGTGACCGAGAGAGCAGTGAGGATCATCCTTGGAGAACGTCCGTTCGACATCAAGGTGCGCAACGAGCTGCAGCTTCCCGTGGCCCAAGGCTTCGGGACGAGCGCAGCTGGCTCCATATCCGCCGCCTGGGCTCTGGCGCACTTGTTAGGATTGCCGGAGAAGGACGCCTACGCCGCGGCGCACTCGGCCGAGATAATCAACCGCACGGGCATGGGCGACGTCTCCGGAATAATGCGCGGCGGCATAGAATTGCGCAGGAGGCCAGGGCTTCCGCCGATAGGCGAGGTCGGCAGAATGAACGGGCACATGGACCTGGTCCTGGCAGTCGTTGGTCCGTCGATCCCGACGGCCGAGATGTTGTCGAAGAAGGAGACGCTGGAGAAGATAAACACCGTCGGCTCCCGTTGCGTCGACTCTCTGATGAAGGAACCGACGCTGGAGAACTTCTTCCGTCTGTCGAACGAGTTCATGGAAGGCTCCGGACTGGCGACACCGGAGATCAGAAGGGCTGTTTGGGAAGCAAAGAAATGGGGCTGGGCCAGCCAGGCCATGATCGGTAACTCCGTTTTCGCCACCAGTCCGGACCTGGACCTTTTGAGCGAGACGTTATCGCAGTTCGGAGAGGTCTTCCGCTGCTCGGTGGATTCCAAGGGACCGAGGCTGCTCTGAATCACTCGTACAACGTGAACAATTGATCGTCCTGGCCCACGTCGAACAGTCCGATGCGCGCCCCGCAATCTAGCCAGCCGTGCGCGTAGTTCACGGACGCGAACGCGTTGACGTAATCGCCCTGCTCGGCGAAATGCTTGGCGTCCGAAAAGTAGGTCCGAGCCATTTCCAGGAACGAATCTGCGAGCTTTCTATTGAAGGAGCGCTCCGGAGCGGAGATGGTGACCTTCTCTAGAGCGCGCTTCGTTATCGAAATGTACCGGTCCAGATGTTCCTTGGAAATGGTGTCCCTCATCTCACAGCCTCTTGGAGGGGATGATCTCCACGGACTCGCCGCCATGCCTGCTTTGTCTTGGGCGCACCTCAACGAACAGCGGCATCTGGATGTTGCCGCCCATGATGAGCGCCACGCCTATCGGCAGCCGCTGGATCTCCTGGTCCATGCCCTCCTGCAGACCTTCAACGGATGATACGATCGCTTTCAGGTCGTTGGGGTTGGTGACCTTGAGGATCATCTGCGTGTTGCACTGTGAGAGGACGTTCTTGTCGATCTTGGCCGCCCTCTGAGATATGATGGTCAGGCCGAGACCGAACTTGCGACCTTCGGCCGCGATGGTACGGAAGATCTTGGAACAGGACGTCACGCCCTGCTGCGGGCAGAAGTTGTGCGCCTCCTCGGCGATCATCATCATCGGCGGG
>JBFYNB010000067.1:0-8686 GCA_041304605.1 Methanomassiliicoccales archaeon | reverse complement strand
TCAGGGCCATGTACGACCGCAATGTCATGCATATCGACTGCTACGACTGGCTCAACAGGATCGGCGGCAATGTGAGCAGGCCCTATCTGTACGAAGCGACCATCGCCCACGAATACCAGCACTTGCTCCACGACGAGATTGACGGAGCCGAGGAGTCCTGGGTCAATGAAGGCCTCTCCATGATGGCCGAGTTCCTCTGTGGCTACGGGATATCCTATGACCACATATCAGACTTCATCTGGTATCCTGACAACTCCCTGACCGTTTGGGGAGACCAGAACTGGATGGGCCCGAGCCAGATACTGGCCGACTACGGCGCGGTGGCTCTGTTCAACCTGTATCTCTACGACCACTTCGGTGGCACCGAGATGCTGCAGGAGATATTCACCAGCCAGATGCAGGGCATTGAAGGAGTGAATGAAGCGTTCCTCAACATGGGGTACAACCGCCTGTCCTTTGACGCAGTATACCGCGACTGGAGGCTGGCCAACCTGTTCACCTTCAACATGATGGACACGAACAACCCCCTGTACACCTATGATCCCGACCTCATTTCCATCTACGATATAGGCCACTACATCTGGGGAATGAATTGGCCGGCTGGAGATAACTTCGACCGCTACCAGGACAACTGGTACCCGTATTACCTCCAGGAGTATGGAACGGACTACTTCGCCATACCCCTGTACTACGACTACCCGATCGAAAGTATGCCTAGCTACTCGGATATGATGTACAGCAAGTTCTGGTTCGACGGGGACGATTCCATCAGGACCGGATGGCAGTACGCTTCCAACGGGCCTGCCGGAGCCATCCTGGCTCCGTCGGAATACTGGTATTCCGGCTCTGGCATCGACGAGACCGACCTCTTGCTGACCCAGGAAGTTGACCTGACCGCACCCACCGAGGATGGGAAGCACACGCTCACCATCAGCAGCTACTGGGATATCGAAGAGCAGTGGGACTTCGGGTTCGTGCAGGTTTCCACCGACGGAGGGGAGACCTGGACCAGCCTGGATGACACCACCGATTACTGCCGGAGCGACATCGTAGAGGGAGGGTACCCAGAGATCGGGGCCAACATGCCGGGCCTGACCGGCAGCAGCGAGGGTGTGGTCGATGTTGTGTTCGACCTATCCGCCTACGACGGACAGGAGATCCTGGTCGGATACAGGTACATGACCGACTGGGGATACACTGCGGAAGGATGGTACATCTTCGACGTGAACGTCGACGGTGCCGACGTGGCCCTGGACACCCTGATCAACCCGCCGACCCCGGAGGCTGACTTCATGGTGACCATAGTCATTCCGACCGAGAATGGCTGGATGGTAATCGATGTACCTTCGCTTGACGACACAGAGGTGGCCCAGAAGCTTCTGGCATCTATCTCCTCTGCCGAGGTAATGTTCCTCCTGGTGTCGTCGAACAACGGACCCGTCAATTACGAGTTCGATGTGGTGCCCCGCGGCGCGAACATGGACCGTTAAGGTCAAAACCCTAAACAAACCCTTTTTCCTTTTCCTTTTTATAATCCCTGAACAATCACCGATGCCATAGGGCCCATGGTCTAGCGGTCATGACGACTCCCTTACACGGAGTAGGTCGCCGGTTCGAATCCGGCTGGGCCCACTTTGATCTCATGCAAACAGTATTCTTTCAATGCCTAACCTATCCGATTGTAGATAACTAAAATTATGTATTTTAGTTAATTATATCAATATATATTTTTAACAGTTTTTGATGAACCGGGACGACGCCTGGAAATTGATCTCCTTTGTTGAGCTGGTCGTTGCTGCGATCGTAATATATCTCGACCTTTTAATTCCGACACTGGTCATCCTCGGCCTCTGCGCCATTTCTCTGATCGTCCGCAAGGAGAAGCTTTCCGTACTGGGGTTCAAGAAGGCCGAACGACCGTTGTACATGGCGGCCGTGGTGCTGCTTCTGATGGTCGTTTGGAGCCTTTTCCACCTGTCCGTCTCCATGCCTGTACTGAACCACCTCACCGGAACGACCCAGGACCTCAGCTCCTTCGAGAACCTCCAGGGGGACCTGATGAACCTGGCATTCCTGCTGCTGGCCACCTGGACCCTGGCCGCCTTCGGCGAGGAGATAGTATACCGGGGTTACCTGCAGAGGAGGGTCCGGGACATTCTGGGAGACGGCCGCGAGGGCATCATAGTGGCGGTGGCTCTAACCTCGCTGCTCTTCGGCATAGCCCATATCGAGCAGGGCGTCATCGGGGTTGTGATCACCGCCATGGACGCCGTGGTCTTCAGCGCCATCAAGCTCAAGTTCGACGACAATCTCTGGGCGGCGATACTGGCGCATGGATTCAGCAACACCGTTGGGCTGGTCACGTTCTTCTTGGTCGGGCCGATATACGGTTTCTGGTGAGGACACCTTCAATGCGTGGTCCAGTAACGTTGCTTAAAAAAATCTGGAAATAGATTATTCGTAAATATACGAACGATTATTATGTTTAGCGAACATGGCCGATGAAACCGAGAAGGGACCGTGCCTGTGGCACGCGCCGGACAACAGATGCGCCAACTGCAAGGCCAGGCGCTACCGCCTTGATGCCCTGGGCATGAAGGACATCTACGGCGAATGCCGGGGCCAGGAAGATTACCGCACCTGCGAGTTCTACAAGCTGAAGCCGGTCCCGAAATGCTGATCGGCCGATAGGAGCTGGGGGAAAGTGGTGGACATCGATCTGGCGGGGATGCTCAAAGGACTGCGGTCCCTGGACGTCGAGGAGTGCCGGGCAGCCCTGGAGGACAGCAGAGAACTTTTAATGGCCGGTTGGGCTGACCGCCGTTTGCTGCAGGCGCTGATCCCGCTGACCGAGGCGGAGGACGACCAGGTCAGGAGGGACGCTTCCTGGTGCATCGGTAAGCTGGCACTAATGAAGATTGGAGACCCCCGCTCAGTCGAGAGGCTGATCATGCTGACGACCGACCTGGACGAGGAGGTGCGGGCTAACGCGGCCTGGGCCTTGGGCGAACTGGCCGGTCAGAACATAGGCGATACGCTGTCCATCGAGGCCTTGAACATTCTATTGACCGACCCGGACAAGGAGACCCGGGGGATGGCCGCCTGGGCCCTGGGCCGGATGGCCGACAAGATGAGGGTGACCTCGCCATCCTCCGTCCCGCTTCTGGAAGCGATGCTCCTGGACAAGAGCGAGTACCTGCGCAAGGGGGCGGAATGGTCCCTGGAACGCGTGCGCCGGCTGCGTCCGTTGTGAGAGCAACCGTTATATCATCGCGGCCCTAATCGGCTGAACATGCCCGGAGAATGCATGCTCAAGGTCGGACTGGTGCAGATGGCCATGTCGTCCGATATCACGGACAATCTGGAGAAGGCCGTCCGCATGTCCGAGGACGCCGCATCGCAGGGAGCGGACATCATCTGCCTACCTGAGCTGTTCACCACCCCTTACTTCCCGAGGGAGGAGGACCCGGAGGGAAAAAGGGAGCGCGGAAAGTTCCTCAGCACCATCCCCGGACTTGTCACGGAGACATTGTCGGAACTGGCCAAGAGGACCGGTGCGGTCGTCATCGGCGGTTCCATCTACGAGGCGACGGAGGATGGGCTGTTCAACACCGCCACCGTGTTCGAGAAGGACGGCAGAATGCTGGGCAGGTACCGCAAGACCCACATCCCCCACGATGAGTGCTTCTACGAGCAGGATTACTTCACGCCGGGCGATACCGGGTTCCAGGTCTTCGAGACCTCCCGATGTAAGGTGTCCGCCCTGATCTGCTATGACCAGTGGTTCCCGGAGGCCGCGCGCTGTTCGGCGCTGCTCGGAGCGGAGATCATCTTCTATCCGACCGCCATAGGAATCGTTCACGGCATAGGCCAGGCGGAGGGTGATTGGCAACAGGCCTGGGAGAACGTGATGCGCGGGCACGCCATAGCGAACGCCGTACCGGTGTGCGCTGTCAACCGCGTCGGCATCGAAGGAGAGAGCGAGTTCTACGGCAGCTCCTTCGTCTGCGACGCCTTCGGAAAGACCCTGGCCCGAGCGGGAAAGGGCGAGGAGGTTCTGGTGGCGGAAGTGGACATGGACCACGGAAAAAGGGTAAGGGAGGGTTGGAGGTTCTTCCACAACCGCCGCCCGGAGTGCTACGGGGCATTGGTCCGGAAAGGAGGGAACTGAACGTGGCCTTGCAGGACGGAACACCATTGTCCAAGGGATACCGCATGCCTGCGGAGTGGGCTAGACACGAAGCGACCTGGCTATCCTGGCCCAAGAACCCGCTGACCTTCCCGGAGGACGTGATCGATGAGGTCGAAGGCGTCTTCGCGCAAATGGCCGCCGCCCTGAGCTCGGGCGAGCTGGTGAAGATACTGGTGGACGACCAGGGCCTGGAGGACCGCGCGTACGCCAAGGTGTCCGGGGCCGGGGCGGACATGTCCCATGTTCGTTTCATGCGCATAAAGAGCGCGGACGTCTGGATCAGGGATTACGGGCCGTCGTTCCTCTTGCACAAGGATACCGGAAGGAAGGCGGCCGTCAAATGGGACTTCAACGCCTGGGGGGCCAAGTACGATGACCTGCTGTACGACGATATCGCGGGGCAGCATGTCGTGGAACGTTCGGGCGTCCCCTACTTCAAGCCCGGCATTGTTCTGGAGGGCGGGTCGATCGACGTCAACGGGAACGGTTTGGTCTTGACCACTGAACAGTGCCTCTTGAACAATAATAGGAACCCGGGCCTGGACCGCAGGCAGATCGAGGAGTACCTGAGACAGTACATAGCCACGCCGGACGTGATCTGGCTGGCCTCCGGGATAGAGGGGGACGATACCGACGGCCATATAGACGACTTCGCGCGCTTCTCGTCCGAATCCTCGGTGCTCTGCGCCTTTTCGGAAAGGGGGGAGAACGCCCCAGTGCTGGAGAGGAACTGGTCGTTGCTCGAGGAGGCCCAGGACCGCTTCGGGCTCGAACTGCAGCGCCTGCCGATGCCCGAGCCGCTCTACCTTGAGGAAGAGGGACGTAACCTCCCGGCCAGCTACGCCAACTTCTACATCGGCAACAAGGTCGTTCTCTTACCGGTATTCGATGACCCCATGGACAAGGTGGCGGTAGAGACCATGTCCTCCCACTTCCCCGGCAGGGAGATAGTCCCCATAATGGCCAGGGAGCTGGTCTACGGCTACGGCGGCATTCACTGCGTGACCCAGCAGGAGCCGATCGAGCGCGACTGAGGGGTGAACTCCTGTAGCAGGGACCCGCCGGACCATTCGCCTTGCCGGCTCATCAGGAACACCTGGTCGGATATCCTCTGCAGGCCGCCTGGTTCGGTTCCCCCGACCAGCACGGTGAATATCCGGCACCCCTGTTTCTCCTTCAGGCAGTTCCAGTCGTGCAGGCAGCCCCGGTCCCTGATTCGTGCCAGTCCGTCCGTTATGAACAGAATGTCCGCCCCCTGCCATTCCGGTTCGCCCAGGCTCTTGACGCCCTGACGGAGCGCAGCGTCGAAGTCGGTTCCTCCGCCGAACGTCTTGCACAGGAAATCAAGGAACTGGGATTGCCCGCCTGGGTTGTACAGATCGTATGCTTCCACGTCCACCGAGAACATCAGAGCCCGCAGCGGACGCCGTTCCTCCGATAATAGTCTTGACAGCGCCAACAGCAACGCCTTGGCGGCCAGCTCCGGCTCGCCGCTCATCGAACCGGACGAATCGAGCAGCGCCAGCACCGGGCCGCCCCTCTTCCTCGCCCCATCCCGGAACTCCTTCCCCCGGAGCTGGTAGGTGAGCAGGCGCCGCTCGCACATCCGGGCGTAGAAGAGCATCTTCAATCGCTCATCGGCCAGGTTGACCATCTCCTGGGGCAGCATGCGCTGCACGTCGCCGGAGAAGACCAGGGAATGCGTTTCCGTCGGGGACTGGGAGTCGGAGGACGTTCTCCTGTCCATCTCGCCCTCCATCCTACCGAGCAGGTCCTTCAGATGCTGGATGTCCTTGTGCTTTCGGAGCAATGACGCGTATCGTTCCAGATTGCCGAGCATCGTTCTGTGCAATCCCACGCGGTGCAGGTCCCACCCGCGGCCGGGAAGCATCTCCTCCAGATGAAGAAGCATTTCAGCGTCCTTCTGCAGCCGGTCGATTATCGGGGCCAGGCTGCGGTCCAGGGACCTCACCAGCATCCTGAGTACCAGTATAAGCGCTTCCCTCTGCCGCTCGTCCAGCTCGATCTCCTTGCCGTCGCCTGCGCCCCGATTCAGCATCCCCTCCAGATGGTCTTCCGTCCGGCGACGATCCTCCTCGGAAAGCTCGCTCCAGTCCAGACCGGCCAGGCCGTCCTTGATCGCCTCGAGCACCTGGGGCAGCGCCAGCACCATCAGCTCCGGTACCAGGTCCGGACGGTCCCCGGCGAACTTCCTGGCGTCCGTCCAGGCCTTGCTCTGGAAAAGGGAATGGATGACCATGGTCGCCGCGTCGACCGGTTCGACGCTGCGGACGTCCCCGAACAGATCGGCGGCCATGAGCGCCGCGGCCGTCTCCCTATGTTCCCAGGGGATCGCGTTCGGCGCCATCAGGATCGCCTGGACCTCCGGCCTCTCCACCAGATCACGGACATGGCCGGTAATCAGCGTGGTATCACCCCTTGAGCTCCGCTTCCACTTCCTTTAGGGAGCGCTCGATCTCGGCCATCGACTCCAGGCGGCGGTCCTGCCTGGCCAGGATGTCCTGGCGGTCCCTCTTGCTCAGCCAGATGTTCCCTTCCAGCCGTTCGCGCAGCTCGCCCCGTTCCATCTCGTGCGCCCCCCTCACCTTGTCGTAGACGGACCGCAGGTCATGCAGCTCCCTGGCGTATAAACGTTGTTCGGCGCCGCCGCGCAGGCAGGTCACCTTCCAGCCGCGGACGTTCTCCAGCACGTGCATCAGCTCCGGCAGCTCGAACTTGCGGTAGGAGGGGTTCACGCCCTGCGCCTCCCTGGCGTACGGGTCCATGTACAAATGCTTGGGGAAGGACTCGCCGTGCCGGCACAGCTCCTTGGCGCTCATGAAGGTGGAACCGCAGTCGTAGCAGCACACTGGCCTCGGGAACTGCACATCGGAGGCGGAGTGCTGCTTCGCTTTAGCCAGCAGCGACAGCAATTCCTCGCTGCTTGACTGCAATCGACGGAGGTCGACCCCTCCGCTGCTGGTGAGGTCGATGAGCAACGAGCGCAATCCCTCTTTCTGCTCCGGACGGTCCCACAGCATGTGCTGAAGTAGCGGCAGGAAGGTCAGGTCCACGTCCTCCCGGCCCATGGCCGCGGCGGCCGTGCGCAGCACCAGCAGGGTCTTGTTCCAGCGGCGGTCGGATATGTACACGCTCTGGGACCGGAAGTGCTTGCGCAGGCTGAGATACGCCTGCAGCACGTCATCGTCCACCTTCACCGACAGAGCGCTCTTCTTGATGCGCTCGATGTCCTCCAGCCCTATGGTCGTATTGGTCGAAGTTCCGTTCGTCGAGGTGAGCACCTTCAGGAAGTTGCCCTCGTCCTGGACGTTGGTGATGAAGAACCGGTACAGGAAACGGTCGTACAGCGCCGCCAACCCCTCCTCCTCGTTCGGAAGCTCGTTCGAAGCGCCGTAGACGGAAAGGATCGGAACGTCCACCACCTCGTTGCCGTTGTGGAACCTCCGTTCGTTCAGAATGGTCAGCAGGCTGTTCAGAATGGAGGAGTTGGCCTTGAATATCTCGTCCAGGAAAGCGATGTTGGCCTGCGGTAGGTATCCTTCGGTGCGTCTTCGGAACTCGTCCCTCTGCAGGGAGCTGAGCGACAACGGTCCGAACACCTCCTCCGGGGACGTGAAGCGGGTCAGCAGATAGTAGTAGAAAGAGCCGCCGCGCAGCCGCTCGCACATGACCTTGGCCATCTGGCTCTTGGCCGTTCCGGGAGGACCTATGAAGAGCACATGCTCGCCGGACAGCATGGCCAGAAGTGCTCCGGCTATCTCCTCCTCCCTTTCCACGAACTGCTCGCGCAGCTCGATCATGAGCGCGCTCAGCCTCTCCGGGAATCCCTTGACCTCGTCGGCCTGAACGTGCCCTCCGCTCATATGAACACCAACTGGAACGAAAAGAGTGGTAGCAGGATTTATAAAATCGTAGCGGACGATATTGATAAGTTAGGGAAGAGCTGATTACTTCCGGAGGACCATGGAGCTGGGTTTGGGGATCGACACCGGAGGGACCTACACGGACGCGGCCATGGTCGACCTCGAAACTAAGAGGCTCATCGCCTGGAGCAAGAGCCCCACCACACCCCAGGACCTGACCATAGGGATCGAGAGCTCCGTGCGGTCGCTTCTGAAGAAGCATCGTTTCGATCCGACCCATATCAAGCTGGTCGGTTTGTCGACCACCCTGGCCACCAACTCCGTGCTCGAGTCGCGGGGAGGAAGGGTCTGCCTCATCGGCATAGGCTGGGACACGGAGGACGCGGACGCCCTGGGAGCGGAGCGCTGCGCCTTCATCAAGGGCGGTCATGACAGCAAGGCCCGGGAGCTGGACGCGCTCGACCAGAAAGGGCTGCGCGATACGGTGGAGAAAGTGAGGGACGAGGTGGACGCTTTCGTCGTTTCCTCAATGTTCAGCGTGTATCAGCCCAGCCACGAGGACCGGGCCCGCCACCTGATAAGGGAACTTACCGGGATGCCGGTGGTCGCC
>JBFYNB010000066.1:0-8688 GCA_041304605.1 Methanomassiliicoccales archaeon | reverse complement strand
ATCCGAAAGGCTCAGCCCGCCCTGCCCGCTCCTGGCCGAACGGTAGTACATCAGCAGGGCGGTGCGGGACTGCACCTCCAGCGAGGCGAACTCCCCGTCGGAGAGCTGCGCCGGGTCCACGTACTCGCGCTGCTCCAGGAAGGCGAACACGTCGTCCAGCATCTGGTACGGGACGTTCGCTTCGCGGAACACCTCCTCCTTGCTCATCCTCCTTCCGTTGCGGTACTGGAACTCCAGCACCTTGCCGGCCATCTCAGCTACCTGTTTCTCGCGTTGCTTGGCGTCGGCCATGCGCAGCCCTTCGGTGGCCGAGGTCATGTTCGGGCTGAGCTCCAACGCCTTCTCGAAGCCGCGCCGCGCTTGATCGTAACGTCCCAAGCGCAATAGGGCGAAGCCCTTGCCGTTCCAGGCCGACGGATCGCTCGGATCTAGGCCGATGGCGTTGTCATAGCTCTTGAGCACCTCCTCATCGCGTTTCAGCTTCTCGGCGATGTCCGCCCGCTCCATCCAGCCATGCCGGTTGCGCGGATCTGACGCTAAGGAGCGGTCCAGCAGCTCCAGGGCTTTCCCCGGATTGCCTAACTTGTCCTCGATGAGAGCCATGCCTTCCAGCACGGAGGGCTCGTTGGGCTCCTTCTCCAACGCCTTGGCGTAGGAGTCCATGGCGTCCTCCAGCCGCCCCAGTTCCTCCATGACTCGGCCGCGCATCTTGAAAATGGAGAACTCGTCCGCCCCCAGGTCCAACGCCCGGTTCAGGCAGACCATGGCGTTCTCCATCTCCCCCAGGCGGAAAAGGGCGTTGCCCTTGTACTTCCAGGTCTGGGCGTCGTTGCGATCGAGCGCCAAGGCTTTGTCGAAAGCGCTAACCGCGTCCTCCAGGCGGTTCAGGGAGGCCAGCGTCCGACCGCGGTCGCTGTGGTAACGCGGAACCGTACTGTCCATGCCTATGCACTGGTCGAAGACGTTCAGCGCCAGATCATAGTTGCGCATCATCAGCAGCGCCCGCCCCTTGTGAGAGAGAGCGTCCACATCGTGATTCAGCTGGAAGGCCATATCGTACGCTTCCGCCGCCTCGCCGAACTTTCCCAGGGAGGTCAGCACTCTGCCCTTGCCCTTGTGCAGCAACGCGTCCGATTCGTCCAGCATTATGGCGGCGTTGAATGTGGAAAGCGCTTCCTCCAGGCGCCCTAGCTTCTCCAATGCTCCAGCTTTGTCCAGCAGGGCGGACTTGTTGCGCGGGTCGACGCGCAAGATGTCCTCGCACACCTTCAGTATCTCGTTGGCATCGCCCTTGGCCACGACCGAGGAACGCTTCAGCTGCAGGACGCTCATGTCCCCCGGCTCGACCTCCAGTGCCCGATCGTAAGAACGGACGGCCTCCAGGAAGTTGCTGAGGCGGAACTGGGCCATGCCCCGGTCCACCCAGGCCAGCTTGTTCTTCGGCTCTATCTTCACGATGCGGTCGCAGACCTTTACGATGTCCTCGTAGCGGCCCATGAACTTCAGGCTGTTCTTTTTAGCCGTGAGCACCTCGATGTCCTTGGGCCCCATCTCCAAAGCCTTGTCGAAGGAAGCCACTGCGTCCTCGTGACGAGATAGTTTCGCCAGGACCTGACCGCGCCTGGCGTGCACGAAGCGGCCCTCTTTATCTAGCGAGAGAGCGTGATCGTAGCAGGCCAATGCCTCCTCGAACCGTTCCAGCCACTCCAGGGCGATGCCCTTGGATATCCAGATGTTCTTGTCCTTGGCGTCCAGCGAGATCGCCTGATCGTAGCAGGAGATGGCCTCCTCGAAGCGCCTCAAACTTTCCAGGCACAGGCCCTTCTGGTAGAGGAGCTTCTGTTCCTGCGGGGATAGCGCGATCGCCCTATCGTACGCTTTCACCGCCTCCTCGAAGCGCTTCAGCATGAACAGTGAATCGGCCTGGATGCGCCAGAAGACCAATTTGTCGGGGTCGTGCAATGCACCCTGCGCCGCCCTGGCCAAGGCCTCCTCGTACTTCTCCAGCGAGAACAGCGCGACGGAGATGCCGGTAGAGGCGTCCACGTCGTTGTGATCGATGACGAGGACCTGACCGTAGAGACCGATGGCCTCCTCCTTTCGCCCGAGACGATCGACGGCCACCGCCTTGTCGAACAGCGCCATTTTATCGTTCGGCCTGACCCGGAGCAGCCGGTCGCTCACATCGACCACGTCCTTGTCCCTCGCGGCCTGTTTGAAGCACTCGCGAAGCGACTCGAGCATGACGGCGTCGTCCGGCCATATCTTCAGGCCGCGCTCGAAGGTCTTGATCGCCTCCACGACATTGCCCAGACCCAGCTGGGCCTGCCCCAGGTCCCTCAAGGCTGGTAGATGATCTTTCCTGATCGCCAGCTGTGTCTCGCTGAGAACGATCACGTCCTGGAACTTCTTGCGCTTGGAAAGCAGGGACCGCCGGCGGTCAAGGACGTCCAAATTCTTGGGGAACGCGGCCTGTGCCTTGTCCAGGTAGGGCTCGGCCTCCTTTTCCGCGTCCAGCGACAGAAAGGTATCGATGATGAAGGTGTGCGCGGAAGGATCGTTGGGAGCGAAGCCCAGCATCTCCTGCGCCGCGACATCCAGGCCGGTGAGGTCCTTCATGGCCGCCAGAACGCCCATTCTGCCTTTCAAGGCCGGGACGTCGTCAGGCATTATCTCCTTCAGCCGTTCATAAGAACGAAGGCTCTCCTCGTAGCGGCCCAGCTCCATGAGCAGCTGGGCGACCTCGGTCCAGCCGGTGATGTTCTCCGGATCGGAGCGCAGCACGTTCTTGTAATGTTCAATGGCCTTCGCGCCATCGCCGGCGGTTCGCGCCCTGCGGGCCAAGGTCAGGTTGGCCGCCCGGTTCAAGGGGTCCCTCTGCAGAACCTCTTCCAACAGGTCGTCCGCCTCCTCCTGCTTGCCCAGGTTCTCCAGGGCCTCGACCTTGATCATCATCAGCGTGAGGTCCCGGGGCGACATCTTGAGGGCTGTGTCCAGCTCATAGAGCGCCGACTCCGCCTTGTCCTTGTGGATGAGGGCGGAGGCCTTCCTGCCGAGCCATAGAGGCTTGTCCTCGGTCATGCCCAGGATGAGGTCGTACGTTTCCTCGTTGAGAGGGTCTGCGTCCAGTGCCTTCAACAAAGCCTGCATGGCCTCGCCCGGCCGGCCCAGCTTGATGAGAACGTCCTTCCTTTGAATGTGGGCGTCGCGGTCGTTGGGAATGCTAATGACAAGCTCGTCCAGGATCGCCAGCGCTTCCTCGAGCCGGTTGATCTTCCGCAGGGCGGAGACCTTCAGCTTGATGCCGGAAACGTCCTTCGGCATGGCCTTGATGAAACGGTCCAGGACCTGCAGGGCTACGGCAGTGATGCCCAGGTCCAGATAGACGTTGGAAACTCGGGATAGTGCGCCGCGATAATCGTTCAGGTTGGAGACTGTCTTGGGGTCAAGGCCTTCCAGGGCGACCCGGGCCTTATCGGCCTCCGCCACCGCCTTGTCCGTCTCCTTCAACTGCAGGTGCTTGTCGGCAGCGTCCAATGATCTCACGGCCTTCTTTACGGCCCTCGCCTCCGCATCCAACAAGCTGTTTAACAGACCCATCTGCCCACCTATCCTGACTTGAATGGAGCCCAGACGATTAATATCTTTGTCGAGCTCTGCGTTTTACTGAACGTCATACGTTTATTTGCTTTTTGTCTGACCGATGTACCTTTTTAACAATCGGTCTAAAACAATGGTAACAGGTACTGCTGGATACTGATAAGATAAGTTATATATACCCTGTGACACAATATCAGTAATTGTCTGACGTAAGTCGGACGGATGGGATGCAAAATGAGGCGAAATGAGGGTTCGCCCTCGGAACAGATGTTGGATGGTCACGCTGTTGAGTGGATGAAGACCCATACTATCCAGGACCTTAAGCTGATGGCCTTCGAATTGGACCAGCAGGGACTTGAGACCTTGGATCTGTGGGACCTCATCAATGACCTGAAGATCATGAGCCATTAGGTTCATGTGTCCCGGGAACGACTCTAGTGGAAAGACCCCCCCCCTTACACTTTCCACTAGCCTCTACTTTTATTTTATTACATTTTGACGCCAGTGATTTTCACAATATGGAAGGGTTAAAATATTGAATCTCTATTATCACGGCACCGCGCAGGTGTAATCTAGCGGTCAGGATTTTAGCCTTCCAAGCTAAACACTCGGGTTCGAATCCCGACACCTGCACTCCATCTTTCATTATTTTTCCTTGATGAATGCGTGCTAATGAATTGTTTTTATTTGGAGAGATGCCAATCCAATGCCAAGAGAGCAAGGGGACATATTCTCAAATGATAAGCTTTCCTTTTAACTTACATTTTTTAGAATAGTAACGAAAAAAGTAAGCATATCAATATGTTTTTCGCACACTAGGATAAATGAGGCGATCCGGATATGCTGGGCTCTACTCATATGAAGATCACGAATGAGGCATTAGAAGAACTGAATGTCGACCTACCATCCGAGATCAGATCAGAGTTGCTTCGAGGCGTGGTGTTCCCAGATGATGAGAAGAAGAGAAATGGAACAAGAGAATCGCACCATTATGGCAGATCGCGAGAAATAGGCGATCATCTTGTGAAAGCCAGAAGTAGTCTGGTTTCTGGCGACCAAGCAAATTCATTTTTCTTACTAGGTGTTGCGTTGCATTACATACAGGATTCTTACGTAACATGTAGATCAACAAATGGCGAGAGACATTTTGAATATGAAAGAAAAATGGATGATTACTTTGCAAACCCAGAAATCGAAGGATCCATTCGAACCTACCTCTCAAATCAACAGTATTTGATGAATGGTTGTTTAAGAATGGCCCAGGCTTTGAAGAATGACGATATCAAAGGTGCTAAGCAGACCTTGAGCATCGCCCGGCTTAACGCGAGGGACCGACCTCATGATCATGAAGCGAACGGGGTTATCGATTACACATTAAGTTATCTGGCTACCCTCGCTGTTGTTAGGGCGGTTATTCTCGACCCTATTAAACATCCTCAATTGGATTACGATTTGAACAGGCTTCATCAAGACAGTGAGAAAGGATTGAATGAAATCGAGATACAATTATCCAACTCCTTGATCAACAAGATTGGAGAAAGGAACCTCTTAGCTAGTTCAAAAAATCAATCAGATAGCATCATCGCAAGAATAAAGAACTGGATGTTAAAGCGGAAAATAAGTAGATTAGACCAAGAAATTCGTTCGATGAACGACCAATATTTTAAACGAGGCCATTTACAACCAATAATCTACGATTACTTAATGCAAGCAGAGCGGATTGCCCATCCATATGATGGGTGGTATGCATATAAAATCAAGGAGATCGGTATATCTACAATACCTCAAATGATCGATCGGGTTCAAATGCCCAATGATATCTTCGGAACCGTTGGCATTTTTAGGAAGTAGGTTTAGATTTGAGATGACTTCTTAAATGGGCATTCTGAGACTCGAGTCAAAGCTCTTAAAAAAATAATTATCGATCTTCATTAATCTGCATTAAGGATTTGATTGACAAAAATGGAACACGCCTTTCATGACGGTAGTATGGCCGAACTTCATGAACTCTCAGAATTATTGGGGGTAAGTTTTTCGTTCTATGGCCATCTGCAGAACTGGTCCCTGAATCGAATCTGGGACTGGCGATTGGGGGGCAACGCCATAACCTTTCGGGATGACCCTTCTTTCTTCCAACGCAATCTGCACATCTGGAGATATGACGGAGTGCCAGTGGCATTCGTGATCTCGGAACGAGGCAAGGACTTCAGCCTGCAGGTGCACCCGGACCACCGGGACCTAGAAGAGGAGATGCTGCGATGGGTGGAAGATTCCTGGGCGAAGGATAGGACGCCGCTGACCACCACGGCTTTCAGCACGGATATGTGGCGGCAGCGGATCCTTCTAGAGCGCGGTTATGAGAGGAAGGAGAGCGCCGGTTTCATCCGCAAGTACGATCTGCGCCTGCCAGTCGAGCAGGTGCACCTGAAGGAGGGCTTCCGCCTGATGACCATGGCCGAGTACGGTTCCCCTGAGGGATATGTGGAGGCGGTGAGAGGCGCCTTCGGCCGCCCGGTGCTGAACATGGATTGGTACCGGTCCAAGGTCAGCGCCCCCGGGCACTCGGACGATTGGAACATCGTGTCCGTGTCTTCGGACGGACGCTGCGCCAGCTTCTGCGATGCGCGGATAGACTGGAAGAGGGGTTACGCGGAGGTCGACCCCATCGGCACCCATCCCGATTTCCAACGCCACGGATTGGCTAGGGCCTGCATATTGGAGTGCTTCCATAGATTACGCAAGAGCGGGGTGAGATACGCTTTCATCGGATCGGCGGAGGAACCGGCGCCGTCCAACCGTCTATACGACGCTCTCGCCCCGGTGGAGAAGCATGAAGAACACCTTTGGGTCAAGGGTTACTAAAAAAATGCGGAGTAGGGGGGTGAACAACCCCCGTCACCGGGATGGATTTACCCCTACTCCTTCCACCGGAGATCACCCTTAGAGGAAATCATGGCGGACCGTTCCCGGCCCGCGCACGATCGGTGCGGCATCAGAGCAGCAGGTTCTCGGCGCGCAGCTCGTTCCTGATGTTGTTGACCGCGGCCTCGACGTCCTCCGGCACCTTGGCGCCGGTGCAGACCAGCTTGCCGGACCCGAAGAGCAGGATGACGACCTTGGGTTCCTTCAGCCTGTACACAAGCCCGGGGAACACCTCGGGCTCGTACTCCACGCGGTCCAATCCGAGCGTTATGACCACGGAGGACAGGTTGACCGGCTGCCCCAGGTCCGCGGAGGCCACGATGTTCTGGACCTGCACGGGCGGGACCACGTCGACCTTGACGCCGGCCTTCCTTATGCTGGCCACCACGGTCTTCACGGCCTTGTTGACCTGTTCCAGGTTGGTCGCCCCGGTGCAGACCAGCTTTCCGCTGCGGAAGAGAAGGGTGGCCGTCTTGGGGTCCTTCAACCGGAATATCAGTCCGGGGAAGGTCTCAGGTTCGTATTCGGCGCCGTTCAGGTTGAGTGCCAGCTCGGTGAGGTCGAGCTCGGTGCCTAGGTTGGCGGAAGCTACGACGTTTTGAATTGAGTAGTTCGAAATGGTGATCGCCTCTAGTTTAGTAATCCGAGACTGATATAAGTCATATTAGACACATACTTAGCATATCGTCAAGGATGATCGATGATACCGGACCTACATGACATGAGTCTTTCGGACCTAAGCACCCATGTTTGTCGTCAATATGGAAGTTCGCAACATCGGTCACCGATATGAACATTCCGCCTGTTGTTCGTAGAGGAGGGAACGCCGACCCGTGCTCCCTGGGATCACAGTGGTCGTATTGGCCGAAGTGGTCTTTTAGGGAAGCGACGATGAGTAGAAAAAAAATGTAGGCGGGAGGGACGGGGGCACCTGTCCCTCCTTGGCCTTGGGATGGTATTCATCGTGATAGGCTTTCTTGCCTGCATGTCATGGTACGCCCTACTCGTATTAAAGCCAGGAAGGGGAGGGGTGACCGAATGCCGAACACCCCGCCATCATGCTGGATAAGAAAAAAATGAGCGAAAGTGACCTCACTTGCGCTTGTGCCTGATCTTGACCGCCTCGCCGCGGCGCATCTCCACCATCTCCCGCCCGCCCATGACCGCCACGCCCACGCCGGCGATCTTGCCGTTGCGCATGATGGCCACCTCCTCACCGGCCCTTATGGAGGGGTCAGCGTCGCTAACGCCCACCGCGAACAGACTTCCCTTGAGCTCGAAGTCCCCCATGGTCACCTTCGGGATCAGCGGAAGTATCGCCTCCGCACCCTCCACGGTCAGAGAGATCATCCCCCGCTCGGGGTTCAGCATTCCCAGCTGCTCCTTGTGGGCCATGATCTTCATGAACGGATAGTTGCCAAGGATGTACGCCTCCTCGAGCAGCGCCTCCCCGCCGGGACCGAACTGGAAGCCGGCGACGGAGGACATGGCCGCCCAGCGGTCCAGAGAGGGTTCGACCGGTTTGTACCTGGAGCACAGGTCCTTCAGCGTCTCCTTCAACATTCCCAGGGATTCGTTGGCGGTCGGAGAGCCGTTGGAAGTGATCGTTCCGTCCAGGACCTCCTGGATGATCGGCCCCTCGTCCCCCAGATGCATGACCACGTGGTCATAACCTTGCGAGGCCATGGAGAGGACCATGTCCTTGACCATCGCCTCCTCCTCGCGGTCCCAGTGCCCGGTGACCGGGATGTCGTACTGCGCTGCCGGATAAAATAGCTCCAGTTCCCTGGGCACCGTTCCCAACGGGGACGTCACGATCATCTCCTGAACGACCTGGGAGTTCGGAACCTCCCAGAGCACCTGCCGGAAGAGCTGGTGGCTCTTTGAGGTGTAATAGGGCTTCTTGGCCGAGCAGGGGATGAGCAGCAATATCTTGCGGTGCTCCGGCCGGTGGAAACGAGATTTCACCAGCTCGCGGAAACGCTTGACGTCCGGCCGGACCAGCGATTGCTTGGCGTTGCAGTAGAACCTTGGCCCGATCACGGAAAAATCGATCTCCTGGTGATCGTAATGTTCGTCGTCGAATATGCGTAGTGCGGCCACGTTCCAGGGGGTGGAATGGCAGCGCAGCTCGGCGAACTCCCTCATCCGTCCGGAGGAGATCAT
>JBFYNB010000065.1:0-9128 GCA_041304605.1 Methanomassiliicoccales archaeon | reverse complement strand
CCTCACACCCTGGGGCTGGTCCAAGCTATCCGATATCGTCTCCTGGCTCTCCTGCGGCTACGGTGTGCGTGTGAGCTATACCGTATTCTGGTGCCTCTTCACCATCCCAAAAAGCATAATGGCCAGGTCATCTACACCAAGGTCGGCGCTCCCATCGTAGCCAGGCGCATGATGGAAGTTCAGGCAGTTTTCGGCGGTGAGGAGAACGGCGGCCTCATCTTCCCGGAGCACCAGTACTGCCGGGACGCGGCCATGACCATGGCCAAGATGCTGGAGATCATCGCCAAGAAAGGTCCGCTGTCGGAACTTCTGAAGGAGGTCCCCCGCTACTGCCTGGACAAGAGGAAGCTTTCCTGTCCGGAGGACAAGAAGGAGTGGGTGCTCGAGCAGGTGGAGGCCTACTTCGCCGACCAGCGCACGGACGCCACCGACGGGATCAAGATATTCTTCGACGGAGGCTGGAGTCTCGTTCGTCCATCAGGAACGGAACCGATATTCCGCATCTACTCGGAAGGGAAGGACGAGAGCACCGCGAAACGCTGCGGCGACGAATGCGAGAAGGTGGTGCGCCAGCTTCTCGAGGAATGATCAGAGGAGCTGCTGCGCCAGGAACACTATCCCGAAGATGATGAACACCAGCCCGCTGCCGATGCGGATGTAGTTCTTGGGGACCTTCTCCCCTATCACCTTTCCAAGTGATACTTCGAGCACCACGAGCCACAGGAAGCCCAGGGCCGCGCCGAGGAAGACCATGAGAGCCGCTCCGGATTCCGCGGACAGGGTGATCACGGATAGCTGCGTCTTATCGCCCAGCTCCATCAGCGCCACGAAGCCGAAGGCGGTCAGGAAACCTCCCCAGCGGCCCCGGTCCTTCACCACCTCTTCCTCTTCATCTTCCTTTCTGATGAGGGTGACGACCCCGAATATTATGAAGACGACACCAGCCGCCAGTCCAACTATCCAGGACGGCACGAACTGAAAGAGCACTTCGCCGATTACAACGCCCACGGCGGTCACTGCCGCCAGCGCTAAGAACGAACCGAGGAACACCGTGCGCTTGGGATATTTCGAGGAAAGGGTGATCACGGCGATCATCGTCTTGTCGCCCAGTTCCGTCAACGAGATGAGAACGAAAGCGGATATGAGCGGCGCGAGGTCCATGTTCACTCACCTCGTCTGGTGTGCACGATGGCCACGACCTCCATGATCATGCGGGCGGCCAACGCCGCCGTGGTCCCGGGATCGTGGGACGGAAGCACCTCGGAGATGTCGAAGCCGATCATGCGGTCCCCGAGCATATCGATGCAGCGCTTGACCTCGTAGCCGGTGAGTCCGAACGGTTCCGGACGGGAGGTTCCCGGAGCGAAGCCGGGATCGATGCCGTCCATGTCCAGGCTCAGGAGCACACGCTCCCGGCGCATCATGTTCAGCACCTTCTTCCAGGAGTTGACCACGCCGGTCTCCTGGATCTGGTACGCGTCGACGTAATTCGGCATCTCCTGGCCGATCTCACGCCTGGATATGGAACGGACGCCGAAGGGCACCACGTTCTCTATGCCAACGACGTCGGCGACCTTGCGCATGGTGCAGGAGTGATCGAACTTGCGGTCGCCTTGCATCTCGAAGTCCAGGTGCGCGTCGATGGAGATGACGCCTACCTCTTGGTAGGCCTTAACGAAAGGATAGGTGATGCTGCGCTCTCCTCCCATCAGGATAGGGAACTTGCCGGCCTTGACTATTCTGGAGGTCTCCTTCTCCACGGCCTTGAACATGTCCTCGCAGGACGAGCCGCAGTCCAGATCGCCGGCGTCGTGCACCATGACCGTGGAAACGTCCAGGTCATGCTCGAAAAGGTATGGGTCGAAGAGCCGGGAAGCTTTACGAATAGCCGTGGGAGCTTTGCGAGTGCCGGAGCGGAAACGGGTGGTTCCGTCGTAAGGAACACCCACTATGACGAACTCCGCCTCCTCGAAGGTGGAATTGGCCAGGGCGAACGAGTCGCTTCGGGCCATGAGTACCCGGGCCGGATCACACCTTGGTGATCTTGCGGCGGTCCATGGCGATCATGTACATGATCTCCTCCCCCGCGGTCAGCTGCCCCTTGTACTCCTCGGGTATGGGCAACTGGAAGGTCTCGTAGTTATCCAGGTCCATCAGCTGCACCTCTTCGCCGGAGATGGAGAGGATCTGGGCCTTGCGCTTGTCTATCATCGGCACTTGCACCTTGTGCTTGACCGGGTGAACGATATTGCGCTTGCGGTTATCGAAGATGCCTATGGCATCGATGTTGGATTTCGCTTCTCCATGCTTACCAGGCTTGGAGGTGGATATGTTGATGATCTTGCAGGGCTCTCCGTCGATGAGCATATATCTGCCTTCCTTGAGCTCCCTGACTTCCTGTTGAGTCCACGACATAGCAACCTCTGGAGGGAATTGACGGTACCTTTATATAATTTCTTATCGCCGGTGATTCTGATAATATTTATGGCCCTGCCCTTTTCTCTGCTGCGGTCTGGCCTGTTGGCGCTGCTCCCGGGGCGGCGGTTGAGGATATTTCTCCTTTATCTCGGCGACACGCTTCTCCATCTGCTCCTTGAGCTGATCGGCTATGAACTCCCCGCGGTAGGCGTCCACCTTGGCGGCTATGCTTATCTTTCCGCCCAGGCTCCGGGCGACCTTGCCCCGTTGCCAATACGGTGAGCGGTTCACCCAGGGGTGCTGGAATATAACCCCGTGCTTCGGAGGCCTCTTTCCCGAGCGTAGGTGAAGGAACAAGGCCTTCTCCGCCCCCAGTAGCTGTACCGTGGACGAGGGGAACTTCGCCAGGCGCTGCAATCCGCCCGCCAAAGATATCAGCCTGGCGGCCAGATTGGGGTTGAGCAGCGCCGAAAGGTTCGGAGCAACCCGGTCCATGCCGTCAAGTATGTAGGCGTCCAACGCCTCTTTCCGCTTGTAGAGCTCGAACAGCGTCCCTCCCATGCCTCGGATGACCTCCAGGTCCCTGTCGACCAGGTCCGTTCCCACGGATTCGAGCGAGACGCCCAGGTGGTCCATGATGACCTGGCGGTCCCCCATCTCATGCACCAGGCGGGCGTACTCCGCGTCCACCGCGAAATCTCCCAGCTCCGGGAAGTACACCCCATACCACTCGTGCAGCCTTTCGCTGAGCAGATTGATCTCCTCGATCAGGTCGTCCGTGGCCCGTATGGCCTGGGCTATGGAGCGGTCCTCGCTGAGCGGCTCCCGAACACGGATCTTGCCGAGCTCCAGCATCACCTTCTGCATGAGGTCGGGCGTCAGTCCGTAATTCTCGGGCTTGATGAACGAGGAGTCGAACACCATCGGCTTGCCGAGCGGTTTCAGGCGAGCGTCGGCCACCTTCATCCGCTTCACGGCCAGCGCCTTCTCTTCCGGGAGTATCTCTCCGCGCTGCACGGCGGCCAGCTTCTTAGCTACCAGCTTGGGTTCCTTCTCGAACAGCCTGAAGGCGCGGACCTCCTCGCCCTCGCACAGGAACACTCCGAACCATTTGGTGACAAGTATCATTGGATCACTCCCTCAGTATGCGCCGGACCTCGTCCTCCGGCAACGGCCTGCCTTTTCCGAGCAACGCCAGCCGGTACTGCAGCTCGGCGTGCGCCTCCAACGTTTCCATCCGGTGGAAAGCATCCTTGAGGTCCTTCCCCACGGCGATGGCCCCGTGGCTCTCCAGCAGGAAGGCTTCGGCTCCCTCCACCTCTCTGCTCAGCATCACGGCCAGATCATCAGTTCCCGGCGTGGCGTAGGGGATGAGCGGCACTCTCCTTCCCAGGACCATCAGTCCTTCCGGGGTCAGGGCCGGGTCCACTGGCGTCCCGGCGCAGGCCAGGGCGGTGCAGAAGCGGGGGTGGACGTGCACAACACCGTTCACGTCCGGTCTCTTGCGATAGACGGTCAGGTGAAATGGGGTTTCCATGGACGGCTTGCCGCTCACGGCCTTGCCGGTCACGATGTCCACGGTGACCAGCTCGTTCTGGTCTAACATCCCTTTGCACGATCCCGAGGGCGTTATGACCATAAGATCGCCGACCCTGGCGCTGATGTTGCCCCCGGTCCCGCTGGTCAATCCCTTCTCGTACAGCAGCCTTCCGTAACGAACGACATCCATGCCTGCCTGCTTCAAAGCCTCGCCCCCTTCAATCTCCTAACGATGTCCTCAGGCTTCAGCACTCCGCTCTCGGTGACGATCCCGCTGAGGTATTTGGCCGGGGTGACGTCGAAGCCGGGGTTGAGCGCCTTGCAGCCCTGCGGCGCTATGCGCACGCCGTCCACAATGGTCACCTCTTCCTCGCTCCGATACTCGATGGGTATGTCCTCTCCGCGCTTGATGCTAAGGTCGAACGTGGACAGGGGGGCGGCGGTATAGAAAGGAACCCTCAATTCCTTGGCAAGCACCGCCTTCTCGAACGTCCCGATCTTATTGGCGAAATCGCCGTTGGCGGCGATGCGGTCCGCGCCAACGATGACCATGTCCACCCCTTCCCTGAGGAAGTGTCCGGACGCTCCGTCAGGTATTATGGCGTGCGGTATGCCCTCGTTCAGCAGTTCGAACGCCGTGAGCTTCATGCCCTGCAATCTCGGGCGGGTCTCGGAAACGTAAACGAAGATCTTCTTGCCGTTGCGCCAGGCCGCCCGTATCGGCGCCAGCGCGGTGCCCCAGTCCACGGTGGCCAGGGCCCCGGCGTTGCAATGCGTCATTATGCGGTCGCCGTCCTTGATCAGCCTTTCGCCGTTTTCGCCGATCAGACGGCAACGTTCCACGATGGTATTGGCGTACTCCTCCGCCGCCTCCGTCGGGTCGTCGCCGTCCTTTATCCTGGACAGCATGTGGTCGACCGCAAAGAAGAGATCGAACGCCGTGGGCCTGGTGCCCTTCAGCTCCTTGGCCGCTTTTTCGAGCTCCTCGTGATTGTTGGCAGCCAGCATCATTCCGTAGGCGGCGGCGACGCCTATCGCCGGCGCGCCGCGCACGGTCATGTCCTTGATGGCCTCGGCCACCCGGTGGTGGTCACGGAACTCCAGGACCTCGACGCGGTGGGGAAGTATCCTTTGGTCCAACATTCGGACGATACCTTCCTCGCTCCAGACCGCCCTGACATCGCTGACCTTGCCGTCGATCCTGATCTTCATCTGCTCTCATCCACGGGAGGGTGGGCAATCTAATTAAGTTATGCCGGAGGCGATAGTTCGTAAGCTTACGATAGATTTAATTAGCGAGAGCAGTAATCAGTTACCCGGCGATACCTCTGCCCAGCAGGACCACGGATTTTGACGTTTACTCAACGACCACCGGACTCAGACAGATATCCAACCCGGTGCGCCAGAAGATATTGAGCGAACTGCAGAGAAGGGACCTCAGCCTATCCGAGATCGCTGTCCTGACCAGCAAGGCGCAGAGCACTCTGTCGGTCCATCTGGACAAGATGGTGAAGGAGGGTCTGATCGGATACAGGGACGATCCGTTGGACAACCGCCGCAAGATATTCTACGTCATATCCCGGCCGGTCGGCAGCTCGGTGGTTCCCAGGGAGGAGCTGAAGAAGGCCGTATCGCACACCATCGGCCGTTCCATCGGTACGTCCAGCACCTTCCTGAAGGGAACGATAAGGTCCATCGTCATCGGCATGGAGGCCATCGGTTTCAACATGGACCCGGTGCTGAAGGACATCGGCCGTCAGATGGGCGCGGAGATATCCACCCGCATGAAGTCTAACGACGTGGAAGGCCTGATCAAGGAGATCAAGGACTTCTACGCCATGCACGAGCTGGGCGAACTGGTGGTCTTTTCGTTACACCCGGTCACCCTTATCATCCGTGACGAGTACGATTGCTCGAAGGCCCCGGACGTCGGCAAGACGCTGTGCCTGCTGAACGAAGGGATACTGGAGTCCATATTCGAGGAGAGGCTGCACATGCCCCTGCGCGTGGTGGAGAAGGATACCTTCGGAGCGGGTTTCAACATGTGCAAGTACGTCATCGAGCCGTCGCTTTGATCAGCCCTCGATGAAACCGCGCAGCTGAGCCTCCAGCCAATCCCACATCACCAGCGGGGGTTTTTCCAGGATCTCAAGGGTGACCTTTTTCCCTTTCACCTGGTAACGGCCCTCGAAGTAGAAGTCCATGCCCAGTATTCGAGGGCCGCCGTAGAACGCTCCTTTCTGATAATCTCCCTCGAAGCTCATCTTGTATTCGTCGGCGAACCTGCGCAGTTCATCGATCTTGTCCTCCCTCTTACCTTGATACGTGAAGGAGAAGATGCGGCTCATGGCGCGAACAAGGAAATGGGGAAGAGATAATGCTTTTCCCTTGGGAACGGACCGCACGAACCTTCAAGCCTTTTTCTTCACAACATCATATCTCAACCACACCATTCCATTGTCCATTTCTTCGATGTGCTTCAATTTGAGATCTTTCGGCCTCGGCAGCTCGGACACGTCGGGATTGATGAAATGGGCGCTGTTGGAATTTCCGACGATGCACGGGCTGAGGATGAGGCTGATCTCGTCGATCAGTCCTTCCTTGAGCATCATGGCCGAGAGGGTTCCCCCGCTATCGATACGCAAGGAGCGTAAACCGTACCTTGTTCGCAGCTCTTTCAGCGCCTTCCTGAGGTCCACCTTGTCCCTGCCGGCGATTATGGTGTCGATGCCCTCTCCCTTCAGATATTGGATATGTTCATCGGGCGTGGATCGGGAGCAGAGCGCCACCGGCGTCTTCCAGAAGGGCTGCTTCTTTATGGCGCTCCAATTTCGCACTCTTCCTCGGCTGTCCACTATGGCCATTACCGAACGGGAACAGCTGGGAAAGTTCTTGGCCACCTCGAACGACCATTCCGGAACTTCGTCAGGAATAGGTGCCGCCAGGAAGGTGTCCGCCCCGGATATGATGCCGTCCGGCTCGAACTTCTCCGCCAACTGATAGTAAGTGCCCATGTCGATCTCGAAACCGGTGGCCCGGGCGTCCAGGCTGGTCTGGATGTGCAGAACGATCGTCATATCATCCATGGTATCCCGTCCCTAATTTTCGATGATCGTACATAGTCCTTCGAATCATTAAAAAAGTGATGATTGGCTAGAGGACCGGCGCCCCCTTAATTACTCATTGAATCGTCAAGTGAAGAATAGGACGGGCAGCACGTAACGCGCCCTTTTTAAAAAATTACCAGCTGATACGATAAGAACTAGATCATCGTACCGACCGGCCTGCCCCAGATCAAGCTAGCCCGTCCTTCATGGAAAAGTCAACGACGTCGATCACCCTCGACTTACGTTCACCAAGCATCTCCATCCAATCCCAATGGAAGATGGTCTCTGGTCGCTTTCTTTTAACCAATTCGTATGCTTCCCGGTAAGGCATGTCATATTTCTTGCTGACATAGACCATGGCCACGAAAGGGGTCCTGTCGATGCCTTCCGTACAATGGATAAGCACCTTGGCATCGAAGTGCGTCAGCGCCTCGATCATGTCGCCAGCCTTCAGCACCTTGTTGACCAAAGGTTTCTTAGGACGACCGTGAGCGACATCGAACAAGGTGCGAGCGTCGATGATCAGGTCGATGTCCTCTTTCTTCAAGTTGTCGATCAAGAAAACGGACTTCCAGCTTCCCACCGCCACATACTCATCAATCCAATTCATCTCGTTAGCCTCCCTTCAGCTATCGATTCGATCATCCCAGATGTCGAGAAAATGTTCCCAGAACATCATATTAGATGTTACTACCGTTGATATTTAATGGCTGTCATTAACGTAACTAAAGTATCCTCAATGAAGATCGGTCAGATGTTCATCGTGTCCAATAGGCAAACAAATTGATTATTCAAAGACGCGATCCTAATAACATGTCGTCCCGGATGGTGAGCATCATAACCCTGGGCGTGAGGGACCTGAAGCGGTCGGCCACCTTCTACGAGGGATTGGGGTTCGTAATGTCCGCGAAGAGCGATGATGATATCGTATGGTTCAACACGAGAGGGACGGTTCTGGGACTCTATCCCTGGGACGCCATGGCCGATGACGCCGGGGTATCCCCGGAGGGATCGGGGTTTCGGGGGGTCACCCTGGCCATGAACTTGCGGAGCGAGAAGGAGGTGGACGAGTTCGTGGCCAAGGCAAAACAGCTCGGAGCAAAGGTGATCAAACCGCCTCAAAAGGTCTTCTGGGGAGGTTACTCGTCCAAATTCCAGGACTTCGACGGACATATCTGGGAGATCGCCCACAATCCGTTCACGCCCGTGGACGACAGGGGGTTAATGGCCATCAATAAGTGAACGATGGAGCCAATAAAATTTTGCCGGTCCTTGATTTTTATTAAAATCTAAGAGCGTAGTGATGGATTATATTCATAATATAATAGGCCACTTAATATAAAACAGCATCCAGCGGTCGAATGATGCAGGAGTACCTATTTTTTAATATTCGAACAGATTCCGCTTAAGTTCGACCACGATTGCTTGTGTTTTGAGAATCTTTGAATAAATCGCATCCCTCAACACCTTCTCAAGGGGCGGTGTAAGGGGGGGGGATGCACCAGGGCAATAAGATGTCACGACCAAGGATCAGAGGTCACCAACGATATAATTGGATTAATATCTGGGTATATGAGCCACCGGACCCAGGCCTCATCTATTTGGAATGTCAAAATTCTTTAATTGCCATCGATGTATAGTCGATTCGCACCTTTTCAATTAAAAAAACAATTCGAGATATTATTCTGCATCGTAATTAGGGGAACGAACGGACTAGGTAAACATGTGGAATGACATTTCCCCCCTGTCCAAAAAAAGCATTTAATATGCAATAAATCGAAGCGGCTTTCCTTTCGAGACGAAGCAGCTTATTGCTGAACCAAATAAAGGAATCTTTTCACGTGTACTAATGGCATTTTCACACAGAAAATTTTGTGTGTAAATCAATCGATGAAATTAAAAAAGTAAACTTTGAATCCATTCAATCCTGGAGATTCAAAGTAAAATTTAACAGCGAGTCAAAATGAAAAATTTACTTTCTGTTTTGGGTAGCCAAAATATCCCGTTCTAGGGATTCCTTGATTTCTCGAGTAGTTTTCCTGGTAGACAAATAATCGAGGTAAT
>JBFYNB010000064.1:0-9122 GCA_041304605.1 Methanomassiliicoccales archaeon | reverse complement strand
TTCAGCTGCCTGACCGCCAACATGCTCTTCGCCCTGGTCCGCCTCGGATATGGAAGGGATGAGCGTGTCGTTAGGGGGTTCGAATGGATATCCGAGCACCAGAGGTTCGACCTCGGGCCGTACCCGAACAAGGAATGGCCGTACCAGTACGACCTGTGCTGGAGGAACCACACCTGCCGTTCCGGGGTGGTCAAGGTGTTGAAGGCCGTGGCGGAGGTCCCAGAAGATGAAAGGACATCAGGGATGCGAAGGAAGGCCGAGGAGGGGACGGAGTTCCTCCTGGCGCAGCGCATCTTCTATCGTCCTCCCGAGCTCAAGGACATATCCCGCAGGAACTGGCTAGAATTCGGCTTCCCGCTGATGTGGAACACGGACCTGGTGGAGATACTCGGCATATTGGGTAAATTGGGAGTGAAGGACGAACGGATGGACGAGGCGATCGAGTTGGTGCTGTCCAAGCAGGATGGGAACGGCCGCTGGAAGCAGGAGAACCATTTTTCCGGCAGGTTCATCACCACGGTCGAAAAGAACGGAAAGGACAGCAGATGGGTCACGCTGAACGCCTTGCGCGCCCTCCGTTCGCTTTCTTGACCGATTTTTCAAACCATCCGGCACATCTTACGCCGCGTCTCCGCCAGGATCAAGATCACCCCGATGATCAGGAACGCCAGGAACATCAGCAGTACCACAATGCTGTCCACCAGCATTATGCCGAGGCCGACCAGCACCACCGAGACGATGAGCCCGAGGAACACCAGCTCCTTGGTCGGGTCGGTCTCTTCCGAACTGCAGACGCCTCCGTGCAGCCATTGCGCTACTGCCGAGGAGGTTATGTCGGAAAGGAAGGCTCCGACGAACATTATCAGCAGGCCGAGCACGAACCGTATGCCGTAGGCCTCGAACGCCGCCTGCCGGTCACCAAACAGCTCCGCCTCGGCCAGGAGCTGTATGGCCAGTATGGCGGCTATGGCGAAGACCAGGGCCTTGGCGATCTTTCCGGCCACGACCGAGGGCTTCAGTCCCGATTTCCCGGTCACCCGGTCCCGTCCGATCCGGGAGAACAGCTCCCTGACCATCTCCCCGGCCACATAGGCCAGTATGTAACCGATGATCAACGTCACCACGGCCATTATTATGGGCGGGACGGTGTCCAAGATTATGTCCAGCCAGGCATCGATCTCTACTGGAATGTCCGCCATGGTGAATCCTCTGATTGTTGTTTGTCGTTCCTGATTATAATTGAGTTTCGTCGGTACGCAGTGAAAAAAAGAAATAAAGAGGGGGCGGGGCCCCGTTCACACTTTGGTCATCTTCTTGGTCATGGCGAAGGCCACCGGGACCAGCATCAGTGCCAACGCAAGGGCGAAGGCCCAGGATATGTTGGCGATGATGCCCGTCACGCCCGGGAAGGTGGCGAATATGGCGCCAGTGCCGATGATCAGGAAGATCGAGTAAAGCACGAACTTGGCGTAGCCGGCGACCTCCTTGAAGTCGGGGTGCTCGTCCGCGACCGACTTGATCAGGGCGTCCGTCAGCAGTATTCCGACCCCGATGATCACGAAGCCCAGGACCAGGGTGTATACCAGCGCGCCGGTGAGCAGCATGAGGTTCAGGGCCAGCAGCACCACGAAGGCGATGAGGCCGATGAACAGCAGGTTCTTCAGCATCTCGGCGATGTTCTGCTTGCCCTCCGGGAACATGGGCCGCACGATGCGGCCAATGAACGAGGAGAGGAAGTCAGCGAAGAACGCTCCGATCACGAGGACTAGAACACCCACGAACACCTTGGGCAGGTAGTTCGCCAGGCGCGTGAGGTATTCCCCGAAGATCCCGCTCATGTCCAGGACCTGGATGGCCAGGATGATGAAGAAGATCATGACGAAGGCCATCACCAGCATGCATGCCAGATTGGAGGCGTACAATCCTGACGACAGGAACGCCCGGCCGGTGGCGGTCTGGTTGAAGAACCTCTCCAGACCGGCCTTCTGCACCACCTTCTTGACTATCTTTCCCGCAACCCAGGCCACCAAGTAGCCAATTATCAGAACGATGATGGCAGCCAAAATGGCTGGTACCGCCACCAGGAAGCCATCCCACATCGTGCTTAGCTCGTCCAACAGGTCGACCAAGTTAATTCACCTTGCTCCCCCTCTTGATTTATATTTTATAATTAACTTTGCACACTTCCCAAATCTGGATTATCAAAAATGATAGAATATTATTTAAAAAATTTTCGTCGATTGACGTGTTCACCTCCGGCGCATCAAGACTATGGACAGGGCGAGCACGGCCACGGCGAACAGCAGCAGTACCGCCAGGTTGGGCCATATCTCTGCCAGGCCCCAGCCGCGCACCATGACCGAACGGACGCCGTCGACGGCGTACGTAAGCGGTAACAGGTAGGATATCGGTCGCAGCACCTCCGGTACCGACTCCAGGGGCCAGAACACGCCCGACAGGAGGATCGAGGGGAAGAGGATGATGGGGATGAACTGCACGGCCTGGAACTCGGTGCGGGCGTTGGCCGAAAGCAGGAACCCGAGGCCCTGCATACCCACGCCCAGCAGGAAGACGGTGAGCAGGACCAGGAGAAGCGAGCCCTCCACCTGCACGCCGAAGAGGAGCAGGGCGGTGGCCAGCACCACTACCGATTGCACCAGACCTATGAGTCCGAAGGCCAGGGCGTAACCGATCACCACCTCCGACTCCGTGGCCGGTGTAGATAGCAATCTTGCCAGGGTCCCGGTGGTCCGCTCGTGTATGAAAGAGATGATGGATATCATGAAGGTGACCATCATCACCGCCAGCGAGATCACTCCCGGCGCGAAGGTGTCCAGGAAGTCCCGGCCCTCCCCGTAGACCATGTCCGGGGCCACGCGTACCGGCTGGGCCATGCCCAGGTCATCCACCACGACCTCCGTAAGGGCAGAACCTACGGCGGACGAAACGGTCTGCACGATGTTGAAGTTGCTCCCGTCCAGGAACAAGGTCACCGTGGCCGCCTCGGCCGCGGACGAGTTACCGGGCGAGAAGGTCATCATGTCCAAGGTGAAATCAACCGGGAAGACGACGCATCCCCAGGACTCTCCGTTCTCCACCTTCTCCCGGCCGTAGGCGATCGGGTCGTCCAGACCGTCCGAGGCTCTCACCACCTCCACCACCCGGAGCGAGTCGTCGTCGCGAAGGCGGGAGATGATCCGGTCCGACAGGTCCAGCGGTCCCACCCCTTCGTCCAGATCTATGACGTAGACCTCCACGTCCTCCACCTCGCCTCCGAAGGTGTAGCCGAATATGGCGATCATGAATATGGGCATGAGCACCAGGAAGGCCGCCGTGCGCCGATCGTGCCGCAGGGAACGAAGCACCTTCTTGGTTATTGCCAGTAACCTCCGGGCGTTCAATCCTGGCACCTCCTGATGAACACCAGGAAGGCGTCCTCCAGGTTGTTACGACCGGATTCGCTCAAGAGCTCGGCCGGCGTCCCTTCCGCTATTAGACGGCCCTTGTGCATCATGCCTACCAGGTCGCAGCGGGACGCCTCGTCCATGTAATGCGTGGTGAGCACGACCGTCATGCCCCCGGCCTTTAGGGAGCGGAAATGCTCCCAGAATCCCGCCCGGAGCTCAGGGTCCACACCGACCGTCGGTTCGTCCAGGAACATCAGCGCCGGTTCGTTGATCATGGCACAGGCCAGCGACGCGCGGTGTTGCATCCCTCCGCTCAGTTGCCCCACCAGGCCGTCCTTCCTCTCCCAAAGCCCGACCACATCCAGGACCTTTTTCTCCCTGTCCGGCAGCTGATAGGGCTCCACCCGGTTAAGTTCGGCAAAGAGCTGGACGTTCTCGTGCACGGTGAGGTCCGTGTAGAGGGCGAGCTCCTGGGGCATGTAGCTGACCCGAGCGTTCTTGTCCTTGACCGGAACGCTACGTCCGAGCACCTCGGCCTTGCCGGAGGTGGCCCGCACCAATCCCATAAGCACCTTGATGGCCGTGGTCTTGCCCGAACCGTTCGGTCCGATAAGTCCGTATATGCACCCGGGAGGTATGCCCAGGCACAGGTCCCGCACGGCTACGATTTCCCCATATTCCTTCCTCAGGCCGTCCGTGCGAACGACATATGTATCGCTCTCCATCTCACCGCCTCCCCGCCCCGTTGACGAATATGTCCGCCCATCCCCTCAGCAGCCTTTCCTCGGCGTCCGGGTCTAGGTGTCCCGGGCCGATCAGGTAGTTCAGCAGGAAATGTGACTGCACCGTGCCCATCCAGGACCGGGCGGCCACGAACGGATCGACGTCTCGCAGACGGCCGTCAGCGATCATCACCTGCATCTGTCCGGTGACGAAATGCACCGCCTGGTCGAATATCTCGATTCCCACCTCCTCCTTCAGCTTCGGGTGCCTCCAGAGCTCGCCCACCAGGATCATGAATATGTGCCGGTTCTCCTTCAGTATGTCCAGCACCAGTCGGGCGTTGCGCACCAGGACCTCTTCGGCCGTGCCTTCCGCGCCGAAGTCCACGCCCTCTTTTATGCGCCGCAGGGGAAGCATGTCTATGGCCACCTGACGGAAGAGGGCCTCCTTGTTCCCGAACGTCCTGAAGAGCGTGACCTCGTTTACCCCGGCCCTTTTGGCGATCGACCGGGTGGTCGTTCCGTCATAACCCTTCTCGGCGAACAGCTCGAAAGCCGCCTCTAAAATCCTCTCCCTCGATCCCCCTCTCTCCGGAGGGCTTGGAGCGCTAGGGACTACCATCATTTATGTAAGCAACTACTTGCATACATATAGATTTGCAACACCCCAGGAACGGTGATTTTTACGATAAATACTACGATTGTCGATTTTTTTGTCCCAAAGAAAAAACATAATCTTTATAATTAGGGTGTCGTTGAGAACTTAAATGGACTTCGCCGAGTACATCCGCAAGTTCGATGCCCATACCGCCAAGTACATACCAAACCGGGCGGATTGGACCCCATCGGATCACGCCGTATACGGGCCGTCGGACTATTTCCGTCTGGACCCCAAAGAGGCGAACGATCTCCGCTACAAGGCGGTCCGGTACCAGCTCGACCGGCACATCAAGAGCAACCGGACGTACCGCACTTATTGCGAGGAACTTAAGTTCGACCCCGCCTCGATTAGGACCGCGGACGACCTGGACAAGGTCCCGGTGGTGTCCACTGACTTCTTCAAGTCCTATCCCACGGGAAGGGACTTCGCCCTCTGGCTAGCCAACGTCTACACCGGGGAGCTCCCTAAGATCCACATCAAGAGCAAGGAACCTACGCACGACGAGGTCATCAAGTCGTTCAACGATGCCGGGATGGCCGTGGCCTACAGCAGCGGCACCTCCGGACGACACACCTTCATCCCCAGGGACATGAAGGCCTTCTTCTCCAACGAGTACGCCTTGTCCAAGGGCGCCCTCACCATGTTCTACCCCCGCTGGGGCCCGGACATGCGCTCCTTCCTATTGATGCCCAATCCCTTCAAGACCAATCTGTTCGCGGGGAGGCTGGGCACGGTCATGTACGACATAATGAAGGATGTCGAGGTGGCCTTGGACCGCGAGGTTAACACCGAAACGGTCCGCCAGTCCATGGTCAAGGGTGACACCCTGGTCGGCAAGATCACCAAGTACGTGGTCAGCCGCACCACCCAGAAATCGATCGACCGCATCGTGAACTGGATCGGGGAGAGGTCCAAGGACGGTTCCCGCATCGCGTTGGTCGGCGTTCCGTTCATGCTGCATTACGTTCTCAACGAGCTCAAGGAGAGGGGCAAGTCCTACGATATCGGCGACAGGACCATGATCCTCACCGGGGGCGGCTGGAAGGCCCACGAGAACGAACGGATCCCGGAGGAGAGGTTCCGCAAGGACGTGGAGGAGCTTCTGGGAGTTCAGCCGGAGCACTGCCTGGACATGTACGGCATGGTGGAAGGCAACGGCTGGATGCTGCAATGTCCGGAGGGTCATTACTTCCATATTCCCACGAGCTATCTGCACCCCATGGTGCTGGATGACGACGGCAACAACATCGGCTACGGCAAGTACGGCCGGTTCGCCTTTTTGGACGGCTCAATGAACGCCTATCCCGGATTCATAGTCACCAACGACAAGGTCAAGATGCTGGAGCACTGCCCGCACTGCGACCGCCCCGGCCCGGTGCTGGAGTCCGCCATAACCCGGATTCCCGGAAAGGAGATGCGCGGCTGCGGCGAGGAGATGCGCAAGATGATGGCCGCCGACGTGGGAGGGGATTAGTTTGCGCTCACTAGGCTACATGAAGAGGCACGAGTTCCTGCCCAACACCCCGTTCATAAAGCTGCTCACCAAGGGGGTGGTCTCCGTCCTCAAGACCAGCGCCTTCCATTTGGGCGAGGTCAAGAAGATGAGGGTGCGCCCGCCGGAACAGGAGCGCTACCAGCGCCCCAAGCGCCCTTATGACATCCCTGAGTATCAGGAGGACATGCGCTGCGGTTCCCGTGACGAGAAGTACCTTTCCGCCACCCTCTACTGCGACCCCTGCGACCCCCGCATCGTGGCCATGGCCCACAAGCTCGGAGCCTTCCAGGTATCCGACCTGGAGTTCGCCAAGCGCGCTCACGACCTGGCCAAGAACCAGATGATCGTGGAGTACGTGCCTTTCGACACCGCGGGCGACACCCTGGAAAGGGGCACCGGAACCTGCTTCCACCTGGCCAACACCATGGTCGCGTTGTGCCGCGCGGCCGGCATAAAGGCCAGGTACAAGGTCTTCGCCATGAACATGATCGCCGTCTGGTACGACAAGATGCTGGGCGCGGACAGCTTCATGCAGAAATGGTACGATTCGCTCGGTTATTTCCTCATCGAGGCCGAGGTGCAGGTGTTCGTCGACGGCAAGTGGATGGACGCCGTGGTCGGTCCGGACGACGGATGGCAGGCCACGATGGGCGATTCCCTGAGCAAGCTCGGGGAGACGTCCCTGGAGGACTGGTTCGAGGCCATTCCCGGAACGGTGATGCTCCGCGAGTCCATTCCTTACGGTCTGCCCATACTCGGTAAGCTCATGATCACCCTGGCCCCCGGTTCCGTGGAGAGGGTCAGCTGCAACGTCAAGAAGATGTCCCAGGACGGCTACAAGCTTATCGAGGAGATGGGCGGCCGGGAGGCGTACGACAGCATGACCCGCGCCAAGAGCGTCAAGAGGCCGATGGTCAACGTGGAGAAAAGCTCCCAGATAACCTTCGACTGAAGGAGCGGTACTTGTGGGCTTAGACCCATTTCTCCTCTCCCAGTTCCAAGGACATCATGACCAGGTAACGCAGGACCTTGCTCCCTTTATCCGTCAATTGATAGTAGCCCCTCTCCATGTCCTGCGATATCATTCCCGCAGTGGACAGTTTGCGAAGGTGGAACAACAGGTTGCCGCCCTTCAACCCGGTCGTTCCGGATAGGGACGAATAGTTCTGAGGCTCCTCGGCCATGCATTTCATTATCTCCAGACGCTGCGGGTTCGAGACCGGGTCCAATAAATTTCGGGCGATGCTCTCTTCGTTCATCCTGAGTATCAGAGTGCGAAGGTTCTGTTCGGTCACGTAGGAATTCTGACCCCGGACCATCCGGACGTGGCCGTTGAAGATGTTCTGGACCTCTTCAAAGCAGATGGAGCATTTCTTGTACGGTGCCTTTACCCTCGCCAGCTCCAGTTCCATCCTCAGAGCCGTTATCTGACGCTCCTCCACCACCAGCTCCCCCACCATTCTGGAACTGCGTTGCAGAACGTCAGTGAACAAGGCCTTACAGGAAGGGCGGCAATCGCAAGGGCTCACCATTCTGCGCTCCAGATCAACGTCTATGGCATCGTTCAGATGTTCCACCATTGCTGATGGGCTGCAACTAATGGAATGATTGCTGGAGACCATGATCTTTTCCAATTTGCCGTTCATCGATTCCAGTTCCGATCTTATCTTGGCCAGGTCCTCCTTGGTCATGATGGCGCCCCTGTTCTCCAACTACATCTCCTTGTAGTTGCTACAGAATGATGACAGTCATCTATATATTAATAACCAAACCATGAAAGAAGCAAGGTGAAAATATGGTCGATGTGAAGAAGGAGATAAGGAAGCAGATCGTGGGCGCGTTGAAAGGAGCTAAGTTCCCCCTGAAGACACCCGAAGAGCTTCTGGGGGCTTTCCCGATGGGCGCCGATACCACCTGCCAGGCCGGAGAGGTGAAGATGACCGCCGGGGAGGCCGGAAAGCTGTTGAAGAAGTCCGACTTCCCTTTCAAGACCGCGGAGCAGGTGGCCGACACCATCCTGAGCAGGGCCGGAATGTGAGGGGGTTACCCCGGTGTCCGAAACGATGAACCACATCGAGAGGGCCGTGGCGGCCCTCGGAGACAAGCCGGTGGACCGGTTGACCACGTATCCCCTAGCCATGGGTGTATGCCGCAGGCTGGTGGGCGACGGGAAGATGACCTACCGCGAGTGGGTCTCCGACCCCAAGAAGTTCGCGGCTGCGTTCATTGAAGGGCAGAAGCACTTCGACTTCGACTTTGCCATCGGGCTGATGGACCTCTCGGTCGCGGCCGGAGATCTTGGTGCGTCGGTTCGCATGGACGAGCAGAACACCCCGTTCGTAACCGAACCGGCCTTCAAGACCGTGGAGGACTATGAAAAGATACATGTCCCGGACGCGGTGCACGGACGCAGCAAGGTGCTGGTCGACGGCACCAAGCTTTTCGTGGATGCGCTGGGAAGCCAGGTCATCACCGCCGGGTTCCTGGAGGGACCCCTACTGACCCTGACGCAGGCGGCAGGGGCGGAGAAGGTCTTCATGGACATGTACAACCACCGTTCCGCGGTCCACAAAGCCCTGGCCTCCATCACCGAGTACAACAAGGGCATGGTCAAGGCTATGGCCGGGACCAAGGCCGCCGGCCTGGTCTGGGACTACCTGTGGGGATCATATTCATGCCTTGGTGACCAGGAGTACGATGAGTTCGAGGGAGGTAGCAGGTACGCCGGCGCCCTGAACGAGCTGACGGTGAAGGAAGGTATGGCGCTCTGCGTGCACAACTGCGCGGACCTGCCGCACCTGGACACCCAGGTCAAGCAGTTCAAGCAGATCGGAAGA
>JBFYNB010000063.1:0-9225 GCA_041304605.1 Methanomassiliicoccales archaeon | reverse complement strand
TGAACTACTCTCATCACAAAGCATCGATGTGAGGATAAGCACATCAGCTGGTTTGAGCATGGCGTCAAGCTCCATCAGCTTCACTGACAATTCAAGGCATGAGCGGTCCCCTCCAAACGCTCTCACCAACAGTTTACCCTGGCCTAAGAGTTTTACAAGTTCGTCACTTGCATCTATGGCACTAGGCAGGTCCCGCTTCTCGGACAACCTGTTGATAACCTCACCTATCGCGACCAACGACACTGCATAAGTCGCATTCTCCCTACCATTCACGATATGTCTGGCTTCTTTATAGAGATCGTCTTTCTCATCCACTAAAGCCATCAGGACCATTGAATCGATGTGTATCAATGGACCATTCTGTGACTTTGCAGGAATCGCCACGCCTCCGGCAATTTGGAGCTGAGAGCGGGTTTCAGTTCTCTAACCATTTTGATAGTGTCTGTTCCAGAAATTCCTGGGTTGGTGACCCAGGCGATGTGCAAGGTCGCCACAGCTTCAAGGAAATTGTTGCCCTTGTTCGCCGCATCGATGACTATGCCCATTTCATATTCTGGTATGATTGGGCAAGGATCATTCGTATCTTCGGCCTCCGAATAATAATCCTTAGCCAGATCAGGAGAGTATGGACCCCGCACATAATAACCGAAGTCATATTCGGAGTACGGTCTCACACCGAGGACCTTTAAAAGGTAAACGGTTTTTTGGATGCGAAGGCGGCTGTTAAAATCCTCTCCAGTGAAGTTGAGATGAGTCTCCCTTTCGATCGCTCTCATCAGCTTTTTCAAGCAAGCCGCTCTCATGGCATATTCATTCATATCTATCCCATCTCGACATAATTAAATTATGGGTATGCCAGATAAATCCTACTGCTACATGTAGTCGAAGAAAAAAGAAGGCGCCGGCATTAAGCCGACGCCTTGCTGCGTAAACTCGCTACATTCCTGTGCTTCAGCAGGTACAGCAGCCCGACCAGGAACAGCACGGCCATCACCGGGAAGATGTACAGGCCCGCGCCCATCGCTTCTATGGCCGGATCGTCGTTCATCACCATGACCAGGGCCATGGCGTTCACCGTGACGGCCATGGTCAGGAAGAAGCCGAAGAACAGCAGCACCAGGGGGTACCCCTTCTCCGGCCGGCGGAGCAGCAGGAACAGGGAAACGAATCCCAAGGGAACGCATATTCCGAGGTCCAAGAACCTTATGGTCCAGAAAACGTTGGGCGAATCGGTGTACGAACCGTCCGAAAGGTCACCGGTAGCTATGACCTCGTTGATCTGTCCCACCCACATCCCGGCGAACATCAACATCACCAATCCCATGACCATCACGAAGATGATCAGCCTCTTGCGCTGGAACCCCGTCCCTTCACCCGGGCCGAACCTCGGAAGCACGCCTATCAGGAGCAGCAACCCTCCGATGATGAGCGCCATGAACATCCAGTAGTAGGTCTCCGCGTTCCCGTCGTACAGGGTCCATTCCTGGCCTACGCCCAAGGAAAACCCGGTGTACATCAGGGTGAGCGGGGTCAGCACCAGGAGGTATTTGGCGCAATCCCTCCTCATCAGCTGGAGGGTCCCCCCGATCAACAGCAGGGGCGCGATCAGGAACAGGTCCGCCAGGTCCTGCCCCATTACCTGCCATATACCGGACTGCGAGGTCCGGTACTCGATGTCTCCAGTCCCGCTGGGGCCCAAGGCCGCCATGGCTATGAGCACCGCCGCGCACAATATGGCGACTGCCCCGGTGACGTACCAGGGGATGAGATCGCCCTCCTCTGCCTTCTCCTTTCTATCCATCTAATCATCCTCCAGGAGGCCTTCACCCCAGGCTTTTATCTTCTCCCAGTCCCGGAAGTCGTAGGGTTTGTCAGGATCGATCCCCCTCTCCTTCATGTCCTTCTTTCCTGCGTTCTTCATGCTCAGTATTCCCTTCACCAGGAAGCTGTAGCGCTCGAAGTCGATCACCCCGCCGAAAAGGCCAAGGCTGAACGGTTCCAGTTCATATCGCCGGGCCACATCCTGCAGGTACTTCCGCTCGTACTCTTCCGCCTTCGACGGGTCGAAGAGCAGATCTCCGCAGCAGGCGAACATGGCCAGGCGTTTTTCAGACAGCATCTTGGAGTTCCTCTCCAGGAACCTGACTGCGCCCTTGGACCAGGAGCCGTAGGCAATCCCGCTGCCGATGATCACCAAATCGTACGGTTCCAGGTCCGCTGTTTCATTTTTTCCGAGGTCCAGCATGTCCGTCAGCTGCCCCCTCTTTCTAAGAAGCGACGTCAGCTCCTTGGCCACTGCCTCGGTGGACCCCCATCGGGTGCCGTAGGCGACCAGGACTTTCAAGCAACTCCCTCCTCAAAGTCCATGCGGATCATGAGCAAGTAAACAATGAACAGGGCCGGCAACACGATGCCCATGGCCGCTGACGATTGCACGGTGACGATGGCCCAGACATCGAACACAATAGTGGCCGCGCTCAGCACTAGGGTACCGAAATATCCCCAGCGCTTCTCTGTCCAAAGACCGAACGCGGTGACGAATCCGAAGGCGCCCAGCAGATAGAACATGCCGTTTATGAACATCATCATCTCGTCGGACACCGGGTTTTCGAGCACCGGGCCGTCCATGGCCGAAAGTGATAGCGGTATAGCGAACCTGGCGATGCTCTGTATTATCGCCAGCAAACAAACGATGATCAATCCTTTCCTTTTCGGGAGGTTCATTTTATTCCTCGGAACAGGGCATTCACCTCCATGCCTTAGGTGCTCGTCATGAGGGCGAGCAACAAAAAGGTCTATTTTCGCCCAAGAATGACCTTTTCTTAAACGACACAAGTAATAAAATGGAAAAAAGGACCACGTCCAGGAGGTTTTCAGTTCTTTCCTGATCTCCTGAGCAGGTCCTGCAGCACCGCTTCCCGGTGCTCAGGGTAGTGGTAGATCGCCCTTATCACGTTGGGCACCACGCTGGTGAACACACCCTCTCCTTCCAGCTCCCGGCAGGTGTCCTGCATCTCCCTGGCATTGCGGTTGCAGTAAGTCAGAATTATGAAACCCGGAACGTTGCTGAAAGTGTAGCTTCGGATTATCCCGGGGGCGTACTTCTTTATCATCAGGTAGGCGGCCTTCTCGTTCGGCACCCCCTCTTTCAGAACAAGGTGGATCTGGCTTACCATGTCCCCCATGGTGTCCGGCTGCCAGTTGATGGACAGCTGCACCAGGTCCTCCTTCATCAGGCGGTCCAGCCGGCGGCGGACGGTCTTGGCTGTCGTTCCAAGCTCCTCAGCGATCTCGTTCACCGGCCTCCTGGTGTCGTTGGCCAAGGCCTTGATGATGCGCAGGTCCATGCCGCTCAATCCGTCATTCCCCAAAGGAGGTGTTTGCACGATGCCCACCTGCGGCTCGCTCAGCTTGGCGCTCCTCTGCACCGAGGTGACCAGCTCCGCCAGTCCCACGGCGTCCGTGACGTTCCCGTGCACGTAGACGTAATTGCCGCTGGCCACCTGCATGATCGCCACGTGCGGATCGCCCCTGAGGTCCTTGGCGACCTCGTCCATGGAGTTGGCCTTGGACCAGCCGTGGACGATGACCCACATGGCCTTCATGGCCTTGAAGCTCAACGCGGCATACGTTCCCCGGATTATCTCAGCGTCCATGAGGTGCTGCACCCGGCGGTGCACCATCTGCGGGCTCAGGCCGAGCTCCTTTCCCAGCTCGGAATAGGGGGTGCGCGAGTTGCGCATGAGCATGCGGCTGAGGGCCACGTCCACCTCGTCCATGGACGTCCACCGGCCATCCGGACTAATAGAACTTTCGTCCCTGCCCGGCCGAAGGATTTTGCCAACTCTGATATACCTTCCAAGGGTTTTACTGGACTCGTATGTACGACCCCAGGATGCGCAAGTTGGCCGACGTGCTCATAGATCACTCCGTTCGCCTCCAGAAGGGAGAAACGGTCTACATCGAAGCGTTCGACATCCCCACCGAGATGGTGGAGGTCCTGCTGGACAAGATCTACGAGGTCGGGGGCGTGCCCATGGTTGCCCTGCGCTCCGCCCGGGTCATGAGGAAGCTGCTCATGAACGCGGACCAGAAGACCATAGCCCAGATCGGGGAGGTCGAGCTGGAGAAGATGAAGAGGGCCCAGGCGTACATCGGCATGCGCGGCTCGTACAACATCACGGAGAACTCGGACGTGCCGTCGGACAAGATCGACCTTTTCATGAAGTACTGGTCCGGGCCGGTGCACACTGGCTGGAGGGTGCCCAACACCAAGTGGGTGGTGCTGAGATGGCCGACGGCTTCCATGGCCCAGCAGGCCCAGATGTCCACCGAGGCCTTTGAGGACTTCTACTTCAACACCTGCACGCTCGACTATCCGAAGATGTCCAGGGCCATGGACCCTCTGGTGGCGTTGATGGAACGCACGGACAAGGTGCGTATAATAAGCCCTGGCACCGACCTCGCATTTTCGATCAAGGGCATGCCAGCGGTCAAGTGCGAGGGTGACCGCAACATACCCGACGGGGAAGTGTACACGGCTCCCGTCAAGGACTCTGTGAACGGTGTAATAAGTTACAACACCAAGACGCTCTACCAGGGCAAGGTCTACGACAACGTGGTGCTGAAGTTCAAGGACGGAAAGATCATCGAGGCCACCAGCTCCGACACCAAGTCCCAGAACATCATTCACGACACAGATCCAGGCGCCAGGTATGTCGGAGAGTTCGCCATAGGCGTCAATCCGTACATCAACCAGGCCATGCTGGACACCCTGTTCGACGAGAAGATCGCCGGTTCCATACACTTCACGCCGGGCAGCGCCTACAAGGAGTCGGACAACGGCAACAAGTCCACCATCCACTGGGACATGGTTCTGATCCAGACCCCGGAGATGGGCGGAGGGGAGATCTATTTCGATGGCGTGCTGGTCCGGAAGGACGGTCGCTTCGTCATCGACGAGCTCAAGGGTCTGAACCCCGAGAACCTGGCCTGAGCACCGGGCGTTGCGTCGTGAAAGGAGCGCGTTTCCTCTTCGGCACCAGCGCGGCCAGGGTGAGCGCCATCCCCAGGGCCAAGGCCAGGTACATCCCGATTCCCGGCATCGCCGAGATGAACAACGAATCGGGGTTCAGATCGTATCTCATGATCTCCGCGAAATCCAGGGCGGTCAGCGCCAATGTGCCGATGCCAACTCCGGCGATAACGGCCTTCCTTGGGACCTTGGCTGGTACGAGGTCTCCGGCCATGACCATCAGGAGTCCCATCGCCGCCAGCGGCACCACGTACCGGCCGTAGAACGCTTCGTTGAAGGCGGCGCTTATGCCGATCAAACCCCCCAGGGAGCTCAGCCAGGTGCAGAACGGCGCCATGCAGGTCATGGCCAGCAGGGCTATTACCAGCTCCCGGCGGGGGATCACGTTCTCGGCATTCTTTGTCTTCCCCCGCTTCGCTCCCTGTACCGGCAGCACCTTGGGAGGGCTCACCGGCGCGGTCCTCCGAGCCTCCGGTACGGACGTCCGTTTTCCGCACACGTTGCAATAATCATAATCCTTCCTTATCGGCGCTCCGCACGCCTGGCATAACGATCCTTTGCCCACCATGAAGAACGCATCGGATGCGGCGGTTATCTCCGGTGCCGATACAGTTAGCCTATCCCTCGTCAACGGTTAAATATTGGAGAATGAAATCAAGTGGTGTTGACAGCCGATTGCCGCATCGAGATGGCCTACATCGACCCGGAGACGTACACCTCCATAGTGAACCACGACATGCGCAAGCGCATTTTGACGAAGTTGTACCGGTCCACCAGGGACGCGCCGATCAGCAAGCAGGAGCTGGCCGACTCGCTCGGACTGGACTACAACCAGCTGGTGTACCAGCTCAACCATCATCTCCGGGACTTCTGGTCGGTGAAGGAGGAGAAGAAGGTGCGGGGGACCCGCATGGAGCTCATCGAGGCGTCATTCCCGTACGCGGTCTTCATCACCATCGGCAAGGACCACGGCATCTTCCTGGTGGACCCATTGGCCGATCTCTACGGGGCGGTGGTGAAGGTCGGGGCCCGCTGCGACCAGTGCAGCAAGGAGGAGGCGGAGAGGTGCATGGAGTTCGCCCAGTCCCGTTTCGACTCTGAATCGCTTACGGAGGCCGAAAGGGCCGTGCTGGCCGCCAACAACCGGAAGCCCCCGTACAGACCGATGGACCTGGCGCTCCTCGCCGCGATCAAAGGCATACCGGCCGGGCAGCGCTGCGTCATCGACATTCCCTGTCAGACCTGCGCGTTCTTACGGCGGACGGTACGAATAGAGGGACTGTAATATTGGAGTCTCAAGAAACGTATAAACCCGGTCGTGCGTTAAAGGGTGCATGCAGTCTGGAGACAAGGCCCCGACCAGATTCGTGGTGCTGGGCGGATACCTCGGCGCGGGAAAGACCACTTTGGCCGCCGCGCTCGGAAAGGAACTCAGGTCCAAGCACGGAAGGTCGGTGGCCATCATCACCAACGACCAGGGCAACGTTCTCGTCGACACGGAGTACATGAAGGACGCCGGGTTCGACGTCAAGGACGTGCTGGGCGGCTGCTTCTGCGCCAACTTCGGGGAGTTCGTGAAGAACGCCCGAACGCTTGTTTCGATGGGACGGCCGGACGTCATCATCGCCGAACCGATCGGCACCTCCACGGCCATACTCGGTTCCGTCGTGGCGCCTCTGCGCTCCATGTACCCCGACGAGTTCCAGGTGGCGCCCTTCTTCGTTGTGGTCGACGGGACCAGGGCGGCCGAGACGCTGCGCAAGCCGGAGGGCTTCGGGTTAGGAGGGGGCAAGCTCATACCGTCGCACCAGGTACGCGAGGCGGAGTACGTGCTCATCTCCAAGGTGGACCGTCTTGCGGACGATGAGGTCGGCAACGCCAGCGAGCTGATCAGGAAGGAGGTCTCGGACGCGGAGGTCATTCCCTGCTCTGCTTTCAGCAAGAAGAACCTGGACGCCATCGTAGGCATAATCCTCTCGGACAAGGTCAGCACCAAAGAGCCCAAGGAGGTCGATCAGCGTATGTTCGCCGTGGAGAAGGCCTCCATGGGCTGGTTCAACGCGCACGCGAAACTGGTGGCCGAAGGGCGCCTGGACATCAACGCCTTCGTCACCGCCCTGATGCGCCGGGTGGCCACCGACTTCCCGCCGGAGACCATCGGCCACGTCAAGGTCATGCTGACGTCATCGACCGCCTCGGCCAAGATGAGCCTGGTGGAGGACCGCATGCAGGTGGACGGGCTGAAGGGAGGGCGCTACTTCACCGGGGAAGGAAAACTAGTGCTTAACGCCAGAGTTTCCGCTTCGCCCAACGAGCTGAAGAAGGCCTTCGAGAAGGCGATCTACGAGACGGCCATGGAGACCGGGGCCCAGGTCCAGGAGATGGGCGAGGCCTGCTTCACCCCCAAGCCGGAGGCCCCCTCTCTCTTCATGAAGTGACCGATTTATCGATGAAATCGACGCTTTTTCAAACTTTTTCGTCCGTTATTTCATTTATTCAATTATGAAATCGAGGTTCCATCGGAATTTATTAAAGTCTATACCGCGTTAACTGTCACATCATGCCCGTGGTCGACGCCATGAACCGGCGCATCCTGCAGCTTCTGGTCGATGACGGCAGGATGACCCATAACGAGATAGCCGCCAAGCTGAAGCGTTCTCCCTCCACGGTGCGCGACCGCATCAAGCGCATGGAGGACGACGGGATCATCCTCGGCTATTTCGCGGTCGTCAACAACGAGCGCATGGGCCTGAAGGTGGACGCCATCCTTTTCGCCAATCTCCGTCCAGGCGTTCCGTCCGAGGAGCTCAGGAAGCTCAAGCTAGTGGAGGAGGTCAAGGAGGTGCTGCAGGTGACCGGTCCGCGACGGATCGTGGTCCGCCTGCAGGCCAGGGACGCCACCGCCCTGGAGCAGGCCATCTCCTCCAAGGTCATCCCGCTGGGGCTGGAGGACGTCGAGCTGCGCATGGTGACCAGCTCCGCCAACCGTTTGCCGGGCAGTTAGACGTTGGTCTTGTCGTAGTACCCGGAGAACGGCCGGCTCGAGCTGGGCGAGATCTTCACGTAATCGCTCATATCGTCCGGGACCTCGGCCTGGAACGCTTTACTGAAATCCTCCAGCAGCGTGCGGACCTCCTTCTCGTCGTCAGCGTTCAGCGGAGAGATCGCCGCACCGGGCCCCAGCTGTTCAGGTAATACCTTACCACGAACGAATATGCGTCCGCCGTGCATCCCGGCTCCCAGGCTGCGTCCCACCGGGGCGCCTCCGCCGAGCCCCAGCACCAGCAAGGTCCCGCCGGCCATGTACTCGCCCAGATAGTCCTTGGCCGTGCCGCCGATGACCATGGTCGGCCGCGATCCTCCGAACTCCTTCATGTGTATCCCGACTCGATAACCGGTATCGCCCTTCACCAGTATCTGGCCGCCCCGGGCGGCCAGTCCGGTTACGTCCCAGGCGTTGCCGTGAACGATTATCCTCCCGGAGTTCATGGTGTTCCCGGTCATGTCCTGGGCGTTGCCGAACACCTCGATGGTCGGCCCGTTGAGGAACGCCCCCAGGTCGTTCCCCGGGGTCCCGTGCACCGCGATGTAAAGTCCAGGGGCGGAGGCGGTGGACGCCAGGTAGCGCTGCCCCATGACCCCTTTAAGTTCGATGTATAGGCACCCTTGGCGCATGGCCTTGCGCATGACGCAGTTGAGGGTGGTGTAGTGCATAGGCTGCGTGGGGGAAAGGTGCAGGTCGATGACCGCTCTATCACCGACCACGCTGAAGCACTCCTTGCCGCAGTCGCACTCGTGGGAGTGCCCCTTGGGCTTGCAGACGTCCTTCATCAGCCCCACCCTTCCCCGATGTGCTTGACGTTCATCACTTCGGCTATCTTGGGGTTGGGGCCGCGGTACCTCAAGCGGTCCCGGTTGCCGACCAGGCTTTCCACGGCATCTATTCCCATGGCCCCCAGGACCTCCTTCAGTTCCTCGTTCCAGGCCTGGAACAGGCGAACTATGCGGGCGGCGGCCACGTTCGAGTCCAGCCTGTTCGTGAGATCGTCGCGCTGGGTGGCTATGCCCCAGGAGCAAAGGCCACGGTGGCACTGCTGGCACACCCGGCAGCCCATGGCGATCATGGCCGAGGTAGAGACCATGACCACGTCCGCGCCCAGCGCTATCGCCTTGATCATGTCCGCCGAGGA
>JBFYNB010000062.1:0-9780 GCA_041304605.1 Methanomassiliicoccales archaeon | reverse complement strand
CACAAGAAGCATCTGGACTGGATATCGTCCATCAACCCGCGGGCGCTGCTGTCCGTGAAGGTCTCCACGCCCAACGACGTGGAGATGGTTGCGATCGGATCATACTACGCGGGAGCGCACATCGTGCATCTGGACGGCGGTTACGGCGGGACCGGCGCGGCGCCGGAGATCGCCAAGAAGAACATCGCCATGCCCATAGAGTACGCCATACCCAAGGTGCACAAGTTCCTTACCAACGAGGGCGTGCGTGAGGACGTCACGCTCATCGCCAGCGGCGGTATGCGCACCGCTCTGGACGTGGCCAAGGCCATCGCCCTGGGCGCGGACGGCGTGGTCATCGGCACCGCGGAGATGGTTGCGCTAGGTTGCGTGCGCTGCGGTAACTGCGAGTCCGGAAGAGGATGCCCGAGGGGCATAGCCACCACCGACCCGGTGCTGTTCCTGCAGATGGACACCAACTGGGGCGCGCAGCGGCTGACGAACCTGTTCTCGGCCTGGCGCAAGCAGTGGTGCCATCTGCTGGCCTCCTTCGGCATGAAGGACATTACTGAACTGAGGGGCAGGACCGACCTGCTCCGCTACGACGCGGGAGAGGAGGTGCGAGCATGAGCTTCGATCCGATGAAGTTGATCAGGTCCAGGGAATGGATGCCCGAATGCGCCCCGACCTACGGCCGCCTGCAGACCGAAGCGGAGGGCGGCTGCGGAGTGGTCGGACTGGCGGCCTCGGTGGGCTTGCCGGGAAAACATATCTTGGGGCCGCTCATAAAGATGCACAACCGCGGCAACGGCAAGGGAGGGGGCATCGCCGCGGTGGGCCTGGACCACGTGCAGATGCGGGTTCCGAAGGACATCCTGGACGATCACTACCTGGTGCAGGTGGCGTACGTGGATCCGGTGTTCCGGGAAGAACTGGAAAAGGAGTTCATCGACCCCGGTTACGAGGTGCATACCCGCTACCAGGTGGAGGAGAGCGACGACCCGCTGGTGCTTTCGGCCCTGCCGGTAAGACCGCCTCAGGTCTGGCGCTATTTCGTTCGGGCCCGGCCGGAAAGGCTGCAGGAGTTCGTGCAGAGGCGCGGGCTGCAGGGAATGGACGTCAGACGGGCGGAGGACGAGTTCGTCAATCAGACCAGCTTCGCCATCAATCACAAGTACTACGTGCAGAAGGGCATGAAGGCCTTCGTCATGTCCCACGGAAGGGACATGATCATCATGAAGGTGGTCGGCTACGCCGAGGACGTCATACTGTTCTACCGCCTGGAGAACGTTACCGCTCACGTCTGGATAGGGCATCAGCGCTATCCCACCAAGGGCAAGGTCTGGCACCCTGGCGGGGCGCATCCGTTCATGGGACTGGACGAGGGACTGGTGCACAACGGCGACTTCGCCAACTACCACTCGGTGAGCGAGTACCTGGCGCAGAAGAACGTGGTGCCTCTTTTCCTCACCGATACCGAGGTGTCGGTACTGCTGTTCGACCTGCTGAACCGTACCTACCAGTATCCGCTGGAGTACATCATTGAAGCGTTAGCACCTACCACGGAACGCGACTTCCATCACCTGCCGGAGGAGAAGAAACCTCTGTACCAGGCCATCCAGCGCACCCACATCCACGGATCGCCGGACGGGCCGTGGTTCTTCATCATCGCCCGGAACTGCTTCTATCAGGACAAGTTCCAGTTGATCGGCATAACCGACCCGTCCATGCTTAGGCCGCAGGTGTTCGCCCTGGTGGAAGGGGAGGTCCAGATCGGCCTGATAGGTTCGGAGAAGCAGGCCATCGACTCCGCCCTGAGCTCGATCGCCGAGGAGCATCCCTCGGTGCCCAGGCAGGCGGACGTGTACTGGAACGCCCGCGGCGGAAGTCACACTGACGGCGGGGCTTTCGTCTTCACCCTGGAGAAGGAGGGCGATCGCCGGAAGCTGAGCTGCGCCAACAAGTTCTCGGCCCCGGTCCAGCTGGCCCTGGGATACGACCGCCAGATGGACCTTTCCCTGGCCGCTCCGTTGCGGCCCGGCGGTACCGACCCCCTGGTGGACGCCGGCAGCGGCGAGGAGGTCTTCCAGAGATTCCTAACGGCCCTGCCCAGAATGGACGGTGGCTCGTTCCGCAACCTGATGCGGGCAACGGTCGCAAGAGCCTCCCGCGGCGAAACGGACCTCCGGGAGATGCTGAGGTTCCTGACCCTGGCCATCGATAGGCGATATCCCAGCGGCATCATCCGCCGCAGCCGCATAACCGACAAGGCCTTGGAAGCGGTGAACCTGATCCTGCGTTCATTGCCGAAGGCACCCGCCAGCGGAAGCTCGTTCTGCCTGGTGGACAACACCGACAGGAACGTTCCGGTCGCCCAGGGCACCGACCCGGTCCTGGTGGTGGATTGCCGCGGATTCCCCATGGAAGGGGAGGGTGGACCGTCCTTCGTCATCCGGGAGGGCCATGAGAAAGGGTATCGGCACGTCATCATGTTCGATGCCTGCGGTCAGCGCTTCTTCGGCTGCGGCCTGGGGCCGGGGTCCCAGGGCATGAGGATCGAGGCTTTCGGCACTTCCGGCGACTATCTCGCCTCCGGACTGGCGGGAGCGGAGATCGAGGTGCATGGCAACGCCCAGGACCAGCTGGGGCAGATCATGGCCTCCGGGAAGCTGGTGGTGCATGGGGACGTCGGTCAGACCTTCATGTACGGGGCCAAGGGCGGAGAGGCCTACATCATGGGCAATGCCGCCGGCCGTCCGCTGATCAACGCCGTGGGACATCCCCGGGTCGTGATCAACGGCACCTGCCTGGACTATCTGGCGGAATCGTTCATGGCCGGAGACCCTTTGAACGGAGGGGGCTTTGTGGTGCTGAACGGCATGACCTTCGACCCCTCCGGGAAGCCAGTGGACCTGCCCACGCCCTATCCGGGAGGAAACCTGTTCTCCCTCGCCTCGGGCGGAGCGATCTACGTACGAGACCCGCAGCGCAAGGTCACCGGGGACCAGCTCAACGGGGGACGCTTCGGCAGGATGACCGATGCGGATTGGAAGACCATATTTCCATTGCTCCAGGAGAACGAAAGGCTGTTCGGGGTGTCGGTGGAGGGTTTCCTGCTCAGGAAGGATGGCAAGGAAGCGAGTCCCAACGAGATCTACCGGAAGATCGAGCCGTCAACGGCCAAAGGAAAGCCGGAGGACATATTGGACGACGACATCTGAGAGAAACCCTCTTGAACATCCGTTGACATGATTGACGGGATGACCGAGGAACGGGAGGGGCTGATCGACCGGCTGTTGTTCGAGCGCATCAGTCCCACGCAGGCCGCCGTGGAGTTCTTCTACGGGCTGCTGATGGCCATGACCCTCAGCAACACCCTGCGTCTGGCCCTGATAGGCAGCTCCGCCGGTGACGTGGTGTTCATCATCTCCGTGGCCATATTAGGCTGCAACACGGCCTGGGGCATCGCCGACGGGGCGGTGAGCGTGCTGACCTCGCATTTCCAGAACCTGTACTACTACCGGAAGGTCAAGCAGATCAAGGACGGGGCGGACCACGAGGCGGCGAGGGAGCTGGCCGCGGAGGTCCTTTCGGAAGCGCTCACCGAGATCCAGGAGGGCATCCTGGACGATGAGGCGCGCCGGCGCATGGCCGATGTGGCGATACATGCCATCAAGCGCAAGGAGATCATCAAGCCCACCCTGGGACGGCCGCAATGGATCACCGCGGGATGGTGCGTCATCCTGAACGTCGCCGCGGCCTTGCCTTTCATTGCAATATACCAGCTGGCGTTGTTCCTGGACCTCAACCTGGTCACCCTTCTCGCCAACGTGGCCGGGGCGGCCTTGCTCTTCTTCCTCGGACGGTTCCTGGACCGCCGGTTGGGCGACGGAACAGGACGCACGGGACTGGTGATGGTCGGCCTGGGCATGCTGATGCTGGCGATAATCGTCGTCTTGGGCGGGTGAGGGGAAGTTATTTGTGCGCGCACGCTAAAGTGATAACGAGGTGCGCAGCATGTTCGTCTACAACCTCCTAGTGACCTTTCACGGCAATCAGAAAGGCCACTCCGAGCAGGAAGTGCGGGAGCGATTGACGGAACTGGGGGCATACGTGGAGCGGCTGGAGACCTGCGAGGTGGAAGGGGTGTTCCTGATACAGGCGGGAGGGGACGCCAAGGTCCTGGTCTCCCAGCTCAAGCGCCTGTGCCACGAGGACCCGGTGGGGTTCCAGTACACCTATCACTGGGTCCCGATCGAGAGATGGATGCCTTCGGACAAGGAGGAGATCAGGAGGAACGCGGTGGAGCTTGGCAAGAGCATCGGAACGGACGAGACGTGGATGATGCACCTGCACAAGCGCCACATGACCGAGCATTACGACGACCTGATCGCCTATCTGACCGATCCGTTGAACCGCGGAACGGTGGACCTGAACGACCCGGACAGGATACTGGCCGTGGAGATACTCGGCAAGAACACCGGCATGTCGCTGCTGAACAGGCACGAACTGCTGGACGTCAACAAGGTCAGGGTGGAGTCCGGGCACGGCAAGGTGTGATGTCTCGAAGTTCCAGAGCCCCCGAATAGCGCGAGCTTCGTTTTAATTTGGAGCTTAGCGCATTTGAGCTTTCTTTCCTATTTCTTTGAGACGTTTGCGCACGTTGATTATTATTCATTAGACAAAATGCCCACAGACACTATCCATAAAATAATTTGAACACCTTATAAAAATTAGGCGAGGGACCGCAATCTATAATAGATAAAAAAAATTCTCCCGCTCTCCATGGTATCCCCTCAAGTAGAGAAACTGTTCACCGCATTGGTAAAGGCTGGAGCGACCGCCGAGGACAAGGCCGTCAGCGCCGAGAAGGCCACCTCCCTGTCCAAGCTGCCCAAGGCGCAGTGCATGAACGCCATCCAGGAGCTGAAGAAGGTTGGCGCCCTGAAGGACAAGAAGAACAACAACTCTGTCTACTATTATCTGGTAAAAACTTCTCTGTGAGCACTCCCTGGGATGCCTGGCATCCCTCGGGATGCCCCCGAAAACCTATTACCTTGTCATACTGTTCTAGACCCCTTCCACGCTAGGTTGTCGAAAGGTTCATCAAATCCACCCGCCATGCCATGCTCCGTCATGGACGCTGTCGAGACCGCCGCAAGGAACGCCAAGGACGCTTCCTACCGTTTGCAGAGCCTGACCCAGGCGGTCAGGAACGAAGCGCTGCAGGAGATCGCCGCAGCCCTGCAGGACCACGCTGATGAGATCGTCAAGGCCAACCAGGCCGATGTCAAGGAGGCGGAGAAGGCCGGCCTGTCCAAGGTGCTCGTTAAACGCCTGAGCTATGATCACGCCAAGATCAAGGAGTCCGTGGATTCCCTGCGCTCCTTGGTCAAGCAGGAGGACCCCATCGGAAAGGTGGTTTCCCGCACCGAGCTAGATGCGGGACTGGTCCTGGAAAGGGTGACCTGCCCGATCGGCGTTATAGGCGTGATATTCGAGGCCAGGCCGGAAGCCCTGGTGCAGATATCGTCCCTGTGCCTGAAGTCCGGGAACGCGGTCATGCTCAAAGGGGGTTCGGAAGCGCACCGCACGAACGAGGCCTTGACCAAGGTCATCGTCCATGCCGTCACCGATCTGGACGAGAGGTTCGCTTCGGCCGTGCAGTTACTGTCGACACGCGAGGAGATCAATCGGCTGTTGGCGATGGACCAGTTCGTCGACCTCATAATTCCCAGAGGGTCCAATCAGCTGGTCAGGTTCATCAAGGAGCACACCAAGATCCCGGTTCTAGGTCATGCGGACGGCATATGCCACACCTACGTGGACGAGTCGGCCGATCTGGAAATGGCGAGGAGCGTGTGCTTCGACGCCAAGGTGCAGTATCCCGCGGTGTGCAATGCCATGGAGACGTTGCTTGTTCATGAGAACGTGGCGCTGACCTTCATCCCGGCCATGGCCGAGCGGTTCCAACAGGCCGGCGTGGAGCTTCGAGGTGACGAGGGTTCGTGCTCGCTAGCGGAGATGAAGGAGGCCAGCGAGGAGGACTGGAGCACCGAGTACAACGACCTGGTGCTGTCGGTGAAGATCGTCTCCACCTTGGAGGAGGCGGTGCAGCACATCAACCGGTACGGATCGCATCACAGCGATGCCATCGTCGCCACCGACGAGAGGGCGGCGCAGCGCTTCATGGACGAGGTCGATTCATCCTCGGTCATGTGGAACTGCTCCACCCGCTTCGCGGACGGCTTCCGCTACGGGCTCGGCGCGGAGGTGGGCATAAGCACCAACAAGACCCACGCCCGCGGACCGGTTGGACTCGAGGGTTTGACAATCTACAAATATCGCCTGAGGGGCTCCGGCCATGTCGTATCGGACTACGTGGGCGAGAGCGCCAAGCAGTTCACCCACAGGAAATTGCTATGAGGGACATCAGCGTCACGCGGGCGGTCATCAAGATCGGCACCAACACCATCTGCGACGAAAACGGGCAGGTCGACTCATCGTATCTGGACGGAATAGCCGGCCAGGTGCTGGAACTGGAGAAGATGGGCATCCAGTCCATCATCGTGACGTCCGGAGCCATAGGTTCCGGGAGCAGCGAGCTGAAGCTGGATGACGTGCAAAAGGACATCCCGCACAAGCAGGCCTGCGCCGCGGTCGGCCAGGCGGCGTTGATGCTCACCTATCGCGAGGTGTTCGCCCGGCATGACAAGTCCGTGGGGCAGCTGCTGCTCACGTACGACGCCTTCTCGGACCGCAAGGTGTATCTGAACTTGCGGAAAACGGTGGACGCCCTGTTCGAGCTCGGCGTCATACCGATCGTCAACGAGAACGACGTCATCTCCACCGACGAGATAGGGGCGACCTTCGGCGATAACGATAAGCTTTCGGCACTTGTCGCCAGCAAGGTGGACGCCGACCTTCTAATTCTGCTCACGGACGTCGACGGCCTCTACGACCGCAATCCGGAAACGGATAAGGACGCCCGCTTCATAGACACGGTCGATGAGATAACCAAGGACATCGAGATGATGGCCGGCGGCGGAACGAGCGGTCGTTCCAGGGGCGGCATGAAGACGAAGATCAACGCCGCCCGCATCGCCATGGGCGCGGGATGCAACACGGTCATCGCCAACGGCCGTGCGGAGGACGTCATCGTTCGGATCGTCCGCGGAGAGAACATCGGCACGTTCTTTTCCGCAAAAGCACTTTACACCAACCGGGAGCGCTGGATCCTTTACGCCAGCCCAAGGGGCAAGATCACCGTGGACGCGGGAGCGGAGGAGGCTTTGCGCGACGGTGGAAGTCTTCTGCCCTGCGGCATCACCTCGGTGGAAGGCCGCTTCAAGGCCGGGGACGTGGTCCGCATCGGCGCCTTCGCCAAGGGCGTGGTGAACTTCCCGTCCGGCGAGATAATGCAGCTGAAGGCGGCCTGCGAGAAGGAGAAGAAGAAGGGCAACGGAAAGGTGCACAACGACAGCGTGGTGCTGGACCACTGCAACATCGTGTTCCACGATTGACGAGACCTCACGCGGACCGGAAGGTCAGCTCGAAACGCGCTCCGCCCCGGGGATCGTTGCTGGCCTTTATGCTTCCGCCGTACCTCTGCATGGTCCTCATGACCAGGTAGAGGCCCAGACCGGTGCCGCGGGACTCGCCGAAAGCGACACCTTCCATGAACACCCTGGACATGTACTCTTCCTTGATGCCGATGCCGTCGTCCCTGACCGTCAGCACCGTGTGGCCGTCAGAGGATTTTATGATGAACTCCATCCGTTCGGCCTTCCCGTGCCGCTTGGCGTTCCGGGCCAGGTTCTCGATTATGGCGGCGAGAGCGGGGTCGGCCAGCACCTTTCCTTCTCCGACCACGGAATAGGGCAGGTCCATACCGGTCATCACCTTGTCGATGACCTCGCGCAGTTCGGTGGAGGCCATCTCGGCGCGGGAGAGCAGGAAGTGATCGAGCTCCCTCATCTGAGCGATTATGTTCTGCATCCTCTGCAAAGAAGCTTGAGCGCGGAGCAGGTCCCTCTCCCGGTTGTTGAGCTTGTACAGGTCCAGGGAGGAGCTGATTACCAGCAGCTCGTTGGCGATGTCGTGCCGCAGGATCTTGTTGGCCACGCCCAAAGACTCGGATAGCTGGGCCTGCTTCATTCGGGCCTCGTTCAGGTCCTGGAGGTACCGAATGCTCGAAAAGGCCATGTCTAGCGCATCGGGGATTATCAGAAGCAAAGGGAACATGCCGTCCAGTTCCCTCGGTTGGCTCACCTCGTCCACTATCAACAGGCCTACCCGCTTCCCCCGGCTCTTGAGGCTCAGCACGAAGCCCTTCTTGGAAGGCAACAGCTTTATGATCTGGTCAGGGAGCATGTGGACCTCGGCGGTCCAGGGGCCATAATCCCCCAACCTGTTGAACTCCCGGGGGTCCTCCGGCACGAAGCATATCCTCTTTGGTCGGAACGCCCCAGCCACCATGTCCATGACCACGTGTATCGCCGTGTCGTTGTCCTCGGCCTTATGCAATGTGCGGATGAGGTCCAGGAACAATGGGTTGTGACAGTTGGTCTGGTCTAGGTCGCCCATGGTCTCAAAACGAACCAAAGTATTCACCTTATAAAAAATCAATACTCGTAAAAATTAAAAAAATAAAATATCGTTGCAGGGACCTGGAACGGCGGTGAAAGGCCGTTCGGACAAGCTGACCGCGCGTCGATATGCTGGAGAGTTTGAAAAAAAACAAGATGCCCCGTTGGGACGGGGCGTTAAACCGTTTATGCCGCCTTGCGCTTGGCCCTGGCCTTGGCCCAGATGACCAGGAACGCAGGGAGCACGAACACCGACGCCACGAAGCTGTAGGTTATGGCGATGGCGGTGATGACCCCGAACTCCTGTATGGGCGGGAGGACGGAGAAACCGATTATGCCGAAACCCACCACGGTCGTCAGCGCTGCGCCCAGCAGGGAAACCCCGGTCTTTCCCACCGCGTTGTCCACGGCCATCTCGATGTCCTCGTGGTCGTGGACCTCCTCCACGAAGCGGTGGGTGACGTGTATGCCGTAAGTCACTCCCATACCGACCGTCAGGGAGGCGATCATCAGGGTCATGACGTTCATTGGTATCCCGGTCGCGTACATGGTGCCCCACATCCATACCACGCAGAGAACGACCGGTATGGTGGACAGGGCGCCCAGGACATAGGAACGCCGCAGCAGCCACATCACCAGGGTCATGATCAGTAAGGAGGCCACCAAGGTGGTGATCAGGGACTGCGATTGGCTGGCGTTCAGCTCGGACATGATCAGCTGGGTCAGAATGACATCGCCGGTGACGACCGCGGTCAGGCCAACATCCTTCATGGGCTGGACAGCATCATTTAGGTCATCATGCAGCCGCTCGATCTCCCCGCCCTCCAGATTGGGGTCGATGTTTACCGTGATTAGCGCGGTGTAGCCATCACCGTTGGGAAGGAGCACCTGGGACATGGGCACCGCTGAATCGCCGCTGGTGTACATCGTTCCGACCAGGGCTGTCACGTTCTCGGCGGTGGCGGACGGACGCAGATGTGCGGTGGTGCCGGAGCGTTCGAAGAGAGCGTCATACATCCCGGCGAATGTAGCGTTGAAGTTCGGGTCGACGTAACCCGGGCCGGTGGAGTTGGTGGCGAAGTCATACATCACCGAGAGGTATGAATCGACGTCCGCGTTTCCTCCGGAGAGCAGGACGCCGTCCATTTCGGCCATGGATGATATGGATGATTCCATGGCGACCACCGCGGTCGGGTCGATCACATCTCCCTTG
>JBFYNB010000061.1:0-9892 GCA_041304605.1 Methanomassiliicoccales archaeon | reverse complement strand
GGCGGTGCCTCCCAGAGCCACATGGTCTGCGTAAGACGTGTAGGAACCGACGTCGCTAGGGGTCGTTATGTCAACTACCGGATCGGTGGTGTCCACGTAGTAGTTCACGATGATCACATCGCTTCCAGTGTTGCCCGCGGCGTCCTGCGCGGCTATAGTGATGTGATTGTCACCGAGCACCAGAGGTATGTTGGAAACACCCCACGACGTCGTTCCCGAACATGTTCCTGAGCCACCTGCCTCGGAATTGCTCCAGTACACGGCTGTGACGCCGAAATCATCGGACGAGGTGCCGCCTACGTTTATGTTCGATGTGTCGGTAGAATAGGTGTCCGCACTGCTCGGCGAGGTTATGGTCACCGTCGGATCGGTACTATCCACAACATAGGTCACGGTGATGGAGTCCGTTCCGCTGTTTCCGGCGGAGTCGTTCGCAAAGACCGTGATGAGATTGTCTCCGACAGCCAGGTCCATATTGAATATGTTCCAGGAGGTCAGGCCGCTAGCGGTCCCGCTCCCATCCGTGGCCGCATTGGTCCAGTTCACGCTGACCACACCGAAATTGTCGGAAGCGGTCCCGGAAAGGCTGATGGAGTTGCTTGTTGTCGAATATGTGGCATCCGAGGTCGGTCCGGTAATGCCGACGGTCGGGTCCTGCACATCCTGGACGAGCGAGGTGGTAGCGTACATCAGATATTCGCTTCCAAACCTGGGTCGGAAACTTATGTGGACCAGTCCGTCCGCTCCAACTTTGATCGAGTTCTGATAATCGACGTCTGTACGTACCAGGTCACGGCTCCATGAGCCGTCGTAGTTCGTGGCGTAGAAGAGTTCGCCGGCCTGTATGTAGCTTATGTGCGCCCGTCCGTTGGCATCGATGTCCAGGGAAAGATAGCCGGTGGACGGATTGAATGAATCGTCCACCACTTGATTGGTCCAGGCTCCATAGGTGTTGTTGATGTATTTCAGGACCTGATTATATTCACTGTTATTGTGCCAGGAGTAAGCGATGTGCACATGGTCATCATCGTCTAAAGACAAACTTTGGAACTCACCGACCCTCACTGGCGTAACGCTGTCCAAGGTCTGGGTGGACCAGGAGCCACCAATGTTGTTAGCATAGTACAGGTAACCCGGGACGTAGGTGCCTCCTATGATCGAGTAATAGCTGATGTGGGCATAGCCCAGTGAGTCAATATCGATCGAGCTATGCTCTCCGCTTTTTATGGTCGAATCCACTAGGTGGGCGTTCCAGCTTCCTCCCGTGTTGTTGGCGTACCAAAGGTGATCGTCGCGTTGGTATGAAATATGAGCAAATCCAAGATGGTCCACGGCGATGGACGTGTACTGATCAACAGCTCCGGCATCCACTGTGGTTATATTCCAGAAACCGTCCTTGTTGGTGGCGTATTTCAGGTCTCTAGTGGTGTACGTCCAATAACTGATGTGGGCATATCCCTGAGCATCCAAGGCCATGGAACAACCCCATCCCACCGAACCCGCGCTATCCACGGTCTGGTTTACCCAATTTCCGTTTGTATTGTTGGCATATTTTAGGTCGGGTTCAAAGATACCCTCACTGCCGTCATCGTAGGAGTAGGCGATGTGCACGTTGCCATGCGCGTCCAAGGCCAACGAGGTCTCCGAGCCTCCTTGCATGTCCACGGTCATGATTTGCCAGTCAAGATCTATGGCCGCTGCTTTTGGTGATATTATGACCAAAGAACTAGAGACCAACATCATTAACGCTATAGCTAAAGCTAAACTCACCTTGCAAATCTTCCTAATAAGACCCCTCCTCCTAATTGTGAAAAATAATAGCGCTGGCTGAAGGATATATAGTTACCTAGTTAAATATTATATTAATTAAATATTAATAATCAGCTCCAATCTTTCCACAGGTGCAGGTTCTAGCGCCCTGTTCAGATGTCATGAAGGCAGATCAAACAGAGAACAGGTTGGTGCTCAGGTACTTCTCGCCCCGGTCGGCGAAGATGGTCACCACGGTCCCCTTGTCGATGCTCTTGGCGATCTCGGCCGCGGCGAACATGGCCGCCCCGCTGCTCATTCCCACGAAGATGCCTTCCTGTTTTACGATCTGGCGGGTCATCTCATACGCGGCCTCGGTCTCCACCATGATGGTGATGTCGATCTTGCTCGGGTCGTAAATGGCCGGGACGATGGCCTCCTCCATGTTCTTGAGCCCCTGGATGTAATGCCCCTTCACCGGGTGGGCGCTGACGATCTTGATGTTGGGATTGTGCTCCTTGAGCGCCATGCCGACGCCCATGATGGTCCCGGACGTTCCCAATGCGGACACGATGTAATCGACCTTCCCGCCGGTCTGCCTCCAGATCTCGTCGCCGGTGGTCTTGTAATGCGCCATCTTGTTGTACTTGTTGGAGAACTGGTCGGGCATGAAGTATTTGTCAGGATTCTTTTCCACAAGCTTCTTCGCTAAACGAATCGCCCCGTCCGTGCCATCCTTGGCCGGGCTGAGCGTGACCGCTCCGCCGAAGGCCTTGATCATCTGCCTCCGCTCCACGGAAACGGCCTCGCACATGACGATCTCCACGTCGTATCCTTTGATCGCTCCGATCATGGCCAACGCCACACCTGTGTTCCCTGAGGTCGGCTCGATGATGGTCCTCCCCTTGCTCAGCTTGCCCTCCTGCTCGGCCTGCTCTATCATGGCCAGGGCGATGCGGTCCTTGATGCTGCCGGTAGGGTTGAAACCCTCGACCTTGGCCAGTATGGTCACGTTCGGATTGGGGTTCAGCTTGTTGATCCTGATCATTGGGGTATTGCCGATCGCCTGGAGTATGTGGTCCTTATAATCGGGGGATGGCGTTTTCATGAACTGTTCCCCAGGTAAATGGGATGCATTTATAATAATCATATCAAAAATGAAAAAAATCTGATCATCCGTTGATATCAGGATCATTACAGGTATTGGATAGCATAATACAAAAATTATGTAAACCCACAAGTGCAGGTTCTTCCGTAGGCCCCTATCTGTTCTGACCGTTCAATTGTCCTCACGGGGTCCGACGATCGGGGCTCTAGCTAAGGGGGGATAAATATCAGAACAGAGAAATGGATAGCTTGCACCATTTCCACGATCATGGTTTTAGCCACACTGGCGGTCCTGTCCAGTGGGACGATCGCTGCGGATGATGATTTGGCACGAGCCGTACGGGCCTCTCCGGCCACGGATATGGCGGCACCTGCCGGATGGAACGTGGTGGAACACGACACGCCTGAGGGGGACACCTTCCTGGTCTGGGAGGCGTTCGGTGGAGGATGGTGGTCCGATGCGGAGAAATCGCCTTCCGACCCGGAGGACGACGATCTGTGCTGGGCGGCGACCCTGGCCAACATAATGGAATACACCGGTTGGGGTTACGTTGGGGATATGGACACGCCCGATGAGACCCTGGATTACATAGGCGCTCACGTGACAGACCAGGGTACGACCATAGACCTGGCCTTCCAGTGGTGGGTGACCGGGGTGCTGCCTGTACCGGGTGACGGTTGGGCTGTGGAGGATGTCGAGGGCGGGGCCTTCTGGCCCGGTTATGATTGGTCCGCTTACACCCATGTGCATGCTGACCTATCAGACATGATGGAGCACGTGGAGTACAACCTGGCGGCCAACAGGGGAACAGGTCTTTGGATAACCGGTGTCGGAGGAAGCGGCTCACACGAGATCACCTGTTGGGGCGTCAATGTGGACACCGGGGCCTGGGACAACACCAGATGGAAAGGTGTCTGGGTGTCCGACTCCGACAGTCACAAGGGGGACGAGAACGCCGAAGACCATCTGACCTACTTCAGCGTGGCTTACGACGAGGGGGGCGGATATTGGTACATGCCCAACTATGGCTCCGGCTGGAAGATCGTTCAGGTGGTGGGAATTGACACGTTCCCCGGGGAGATACGCCCCCTGGCCGACCTGGACATCGCCGCCAATAATGGGGAGGGCTCCAGCGTGTTCTTCACTGCCGGAGGTTCGGACCCCGACCACGATGATCTGTCATACCGCTGGGATTGGGATGGGGACGGCAGGTGGGATACCGATTGGAGAGAGCAATCCATCGCCCAGCATGTATGGGAGGATGACTACTCCGGCACGGTATACGTCCAGGTGTTCGACGAAAGGCTGACGGACATGGACAGCGTAGAGGTCATTGTGGCCAACGTGGACCCTACCGTGGAGATTTCTGCGGATGACGACATAGACGAGGCGGACACGGCCACCTTGGTCCTGACACTGACCGAGCCCGGTGCCTTGGACACGCTCGGGCTTTCCATAGACTGGGGCGATGGTTCGCCGGTCCAGACGGTATCTGTCATGCTGGGAATGACCGTCGTGGGTGCCTACCACGACTATCCCGACGACGATCCGAGCGGCACGCCATTCGATGAATATCACATCTCGGTGACGGTGACGGACAAGGACGGCGGTTCCGGTTCGGACTCCATCATCCTGACCGTTAGGTCAGTGGCACCGGTGGTGAGCATAGACAGTATGGTGCAGCCCAATCCATTCTTCATACTGCCCATAGTGCACGAGCTCATGTTCCAGGGCGGCTTCACCGACGTAGGATTGATGGACGCTCACTCGGTGGTGTGGGATTGGGGTGACGGGGAGATCACCATAAGCACGGTATCCGTGCCTGGAGGTACGATGCTGTCGGCCAGTCATACATACTCCGAACCAGGCATTTACACGGTCACCCTGACCGTCACCGATGATGATACGGTGTCCGATCTCGACACTTTCGAGGTCACGGTGAACAGCGCGGCAGACACCGTGGAATCGCTGGACGACTATATCCAGTCCTTGCCCGATTCCGTCTTTAGCAAGAACCCTAAGATCGCTTCAGAGAGGAAGAACGCCCTGCACAACATGCTAATGGATATAATCCTCAAGATCGAAGGGGAGGAATACAACGGGGCCATTCAGGACCTCACCAACAACGTGAAGCCGAAGATAGACGGGCTACCAATAGAGAGGAACAAGGATTGGATGACCGATCCTACTGCCCAGTCCAACCTGTGCATGATGATCGATGACATCATCGAGTACCTTTATCTGATGATGTGAGCGGTGCCCGTGGCCGGCGGGCGGAAACCCTTTCATCTTTTTCATCATAAGTATCGTCCATTTCGCTATGGCATGTAATGTGATGAATGCATATCGTCTTCAGATCCCCGGTCCTATCTCTATCAGAACGTCCTCCCCCTCCAGAACGACCGGGTAGGTGGACAGCCTCTTGGCCTTGCCGATCAAAGGTATCCTTACTTGGGAGACCACCTCGCCCGTTCGCACGTCGAATCTGGAGCCGTGCCTGGGACATTTGACTACATATCCCTCCAGGGTGCCCTCCCACAGCCTACCGGCCATATGCGAGCACAGGCCGGTCATGGCGAACAACTTGCCGTCAACATTGGCCAGCAGGTAGTACTCGCCTTCTATCTCCACACCCATCATAGTGCCTGTTGACAGCTCCGAGCGCTTGGCTACCTTCACCGTTCGCATGATAAATGATATGGGATGAAGTGAAGATAAAACCTCATCGGCAGCGGGACGGCCTCACGGTCATTAGAATCCCATGATCAGAATCTTGGTGACAAACCACCATAAATAGATCATGAGGGCAAGGAGGATCCCGACATACAGTAGCAGGCGCCAAGGCGAGGCCTCCATGCCGTAACCCCCGAAAACGGCGAAAAGGATGGTGACGAGGATTATCAGGAAGAGCAAAACCGGCATCCAGAATATCAGTAGATTGCTCATCGGGTCGTCGGAAGCCATCGAGCCCCAGTATCCGAAAAGATACCAGCCGGCATACCTGACCACCCAGAGCAAAGCGTAACCGACCAGTGCGACAAGGAACAGCCTGAACATGGACCGGTGGTCGATCACCATCTCCTTCTCGGGCATGAGATTTTTTATTGCTTTCAATTACATTTAAATCTAATGCGACGGCGATCTAAAAATAATATTCATTTTCGGCTCGAAATTGGATTAAGGACGTTTAGGCAAGAGCCTAATATTGCCGAATATCCTTCCAATCAGGAAACCGAATGATAATCGACAGCCACGTTCACCTCTGGCTACGGGACCATCTCCCGGACGCCATGGTCCGCATGTACCTAGAGCCGTTGGCCGCCCTGGAGGGTCTCATGGACTGGGACGTGCAGACCGATACGGTGTGGCCAGAGTACACCGTGGATGCCGAAAAGATACTGGAGGCTCTTGACGATGGGGGCGTGGACAAGGCGGTCGTTCTGCCGATCGATTTCAATCTGGTGGAGAAGGCGCGTCTGGATATTTACGAGTATAACACATGGGCGTTCGAGACCTGCGCAACGGCCTCCGACCGTCTGATACCGTTCATAGGCGTGGACCCTCAGAGAGGCGACCAGGCGCTCGATATCCTGGACCATTACGTAAAAAGGTACGACGCCAAGGGCGTGAAGCTCTATCCGTCCACAGGATGGTATCCCAACGAGCAGCGCGTGCGCAAGTTCCTGGACCGCGTGGACGAGCTGGGGTTGGTGATCATAACCCACGCCGGGGCGGCCTGGGGCTCTCTCGAGGAGAAGTACAGCGAACCCTCCTTCTGGACGGACGTTCTGCAGCGCTACCCGGACACCAACATCGTTCTGGCCCACCTGGGAGGAAGGTGGAGGCAGCAAGCCTATCAGATGTGCCAGGAACATCCCAACTGCTACACCGACTGTTCCGCGCTGCAAGGCTGGCTTCCATCCGATCCAGGGACGGCCATCTCCCGACTGAAGGAACTGGCCGCGACGATCCCGGACAAGGTGTCCTTCGGTTCCGACTTCCCTCTTTTCGAGCTGAGCTACACCACGCCGATGTGGGCGCAGTTCGTCAAGACCCAGCCTTGGGCTGAAGACGACGTCAAGGAGAAACTGCTGGGCAAGAACATGCAGAAGGTCCTGGGCATCTGAAGGCAGCAAACGTATTCAAGGCGGAACTCAATTCATGCAAGCGATGATCATTGACGGTCACGTCCACATGTGGCTTCGGCCTATGTACCCGGATGTTATAATGAACGCCTACCTGGAGCCTTGGCTGGCCATGTCCGAGTTCATAGACATGACCCAAGAGATCGAGCAGAGCTTCCCCACTTCCGAAGTACGTCCAGAGCTGCTCGTCGATTCCATGAAGCAGGGTGGAGTTGATCGCTCGGTCATATTGCCGTTGGACTTCGGTCTGGTGCAGGAACCGAAGATCGGCGTCGAGGAGTTCAACGACTGGGTATTCGAATCCGCTTCCAACTATCCGGACAAACTCATCCCTTTCATGGGCATCGATCCCGGGCGGGGCGAGCAGGCCATCCGCCTGATGCGCAAGTACTTCGCCAAGTTCGAGCCGCGCGGTATCAAGATCTATCCGCCGAACGGCTTCTATCCGTACGAGGAACGTTTAGAACCGTTCTGGAAGGAGGTCAAGGACATGGACCTCATCGTGGTCAGCCATGCTGGAGCTAGCTGGGGTCCCCTAGATGAGGAGAAGAGCCGCCCCATACACTTCCGCAACGTCCTCGAAAAGTACCCTGAGCTTAAGTTGGTCATCGCCCATCTGGGTGGCAAGTACCGGGCGGACACCTACGAGCTGGCAAGGGAATATGACAATCTCTACACCGACTGCTCGGCCTTGCAAGGCTGGCTTCCGGCCGAGCCGCAGATGGTGAAGGACCGCCTGAGCGAGGCGTTCTCGGTCATGGGCGACCGGGTGATATTCGGTACCGACTGGCCATTGTTCGATCTGGCCTATCCTTACGAGTCTTGGTGCTCCTTCGTCAGGGAACAGGACATCTGTTCCGAGGGGCGCAGGGAGAAGCTTCTAGGGGGAACGATGCAGAAGCTGCTGGGCATCTGATCATCCCCACGGTCGCCCCCAAAGTCCCTCAAAGAAGTTCTCCCCGACCGGCTTGCGCGGCGGTCTTTCCACCTCGGCCAGGAGCTGCTTCTCCGACAGCAGTGAAACGTCGTTCCCCGGATAGCCGCAGATGACCAGGGTGATGAGGACGTGATCGGCCGGTATGGCCAGCTTTTCCTTTATGGCCAGGGCGTCGAACCCAGCTATGGGGTGGGCGATAAGTCCCATTTCGGTGGCCCGCAGCATCATCTCTCCGACGGCCAGTCCGGTGCTGAACAGGTAGTAGTCACGGCGATCTGACAGCTTGCAGTCGTCGTCTACGCGGGAGCATACCACAAGGATAAGCGGGGCCTTGCTGGCCCATACATTGCCCTTGGTGAGCGACGTCTTGACGGCCTCCAAGGAAGCAGGGTCTCTGGCCACTATCACCCGCCACGGCTGGTTGTTGTTGCACGAAGGCGAGAGCCGCATGGCTCCTATCAGTTCCGATATCAATCCATCTGACACCGGCCTCTCGTCCAATGCCCTGGCCGCCCTGCGCCTTTCCACCGCTTCGCTAACGTCCATGATATCAAAATATGAACGTTCGGCGGTTAATATCGTTTGCCGGAAGGATGTACGAACCCCTCCGGAGACCAGAAATCCGCTCTCAAGCTCCCTGGAATATCTCCCATCCAACCATAAACCTTTAAATCGGGGACGGTAATTGCGGAGCGTTCGGGCCCGTGGCTTAGCTGGATATAGCACTGGCCTTCTATTCCCCGGCAACGGGGGAGAGGCAAGTCAGTGGTCCCGGGTTCGAATCCCGGCGGGCCCGCCAATGAATATTCTAAAGAAAAATAAAAAAGGTGGGTGGAGGGCTCTCAGAGCTCCTCCAGCGCCTCCTTCCTCTCCCTCTCGTACTCTTCCTGAGTGATGACGCCTCTCTTGCGCAGGTCCTCGATCTTGTCGAGCTTCTCCGCGGCGCTCATCTTGGACGGCTGGTTGACGATGGAGACCGGCTGGACGTCCATATGGATGACCGCGCTGGCGACCTTGGTGACCTCGAACGGCTTTCCGACGTTCTCCCAGGAGACCGCGCCGCCGCTCATCAGCTTGATTCCCGGGGACTCGTAGTCGATACCGCCCTTCTCCCCGGCGGTGGCGAAGAACACGTCCCCGTAGCCGAACAGCCTCTCGTACCAGGGCTGGATGGTGGTGACGCTCTGCACCTTCTCTATCCCGGTGTCGGCGTACCTCAGGGTGAATATTCCGTAGCGGGTGATGATCCGCTGGTCGGTGATCACGAAAAGCACCCTGCTGAGGTAGATGTAGTTGATGGTCAGGAGCAGCAAGGCGAAGGCTAGGGGTATCAGGTACCAGTACCAGTCCAGCCGCTCGCCCACGATGGCGGTCCAGGTCAGAATTGCTATGCCGGCCAGCCCTCCGATCAGACCGAGCTTCTTGCGGTCCGTTATGATCATCAGCAGACAGGCCAAGGCCGCTATGGCCAGAACAAGGATGTCGTCGTTGCTGCTGTAGAACAGTTCCATAAGGACCACGTAGATCAAGGCGAAGGCGGTCAGCAACAACCCCTTGCCCATGATTATGACGGCAGCTGGCCTCCCCTGCCATTTAATGTTCTCACCCGAAATCAGATAGTCCGAGGCCGGCGAACCGCTGGCCGCCCGGGATAACAGTGAACCTCCCTTGTTCTTCCCCATCTTTCTTCCCCTTTTTCTAATCCCGAACAAATCGGTCCGTCCGGCCTTCAAGTCCTGGGATACGAGGGAACGATGGTCGTGCTGAATATTATAATGATTTGTAATACTGTGCCAGTCCTGGTCCTGGTCGTAATCGTGCCTTTGGTCGGTTTAAAGTAATACGCGATCTTACCTACTACTCGACTATGGATTAATGGGTCCATATGCGAGCTCTGAGGGACGCCGGCGAGCAAAAGGTTATTAAAGACCCATTGAATCAGGGCAGCTAGTC
>JBFYNB010000060.1:0-10071 GCA_041304605.1 Methanomassiliicoccales archaeon | reverse complement strand
AGTCCACGCAGTCGCCAACCTTGAGGCCTTGCGCCTCCGCCTTCTTGCGGCCGGCCATGCGGGGTTCGCCGCGCCAGGCGTTGTAGGTGACGATCAGCGATTCCTCATCCAACATCGCGCCCTGGATGCGCGGCCACGGGCACATGTAGGTGCACACCTGTTCGCGCATGAAGCCCGCGAAGGTGAAGGTGGTGGCGGTGAGGATGGCGATGGTGAAATAGGCGACCGAGGGCGCGGTGCCGGTGATCAGTTCACGGAACAGGGTGGGCGCATCGGCGAAATAGAAGACCCAGAAGCCGCCGGTGGCGATGGCGATCAGCAGCCAGACCAGCATCTTGAAGCCGCGCTTGGAGAGCTTCGCAGCGCTCCAGGGTGCCGCATCGAGCCTGATCCTGGCGTTGCGGTCGCCCTCGATCTTTCCTTCGACCCAGATGTAGAGATCGGTCCAGACCGTCTGTACGTGGCGGTACCCACCCGTCCTCCGGCCGAGAATTGGGCGCTGCCGCCTTCCAAAGAATCTTTGCGTCAGGTCTTCGATATTTTCCCGGAAGCGATTGATATGACCGAGCCGGAGGAAGGCCCCTTTCTTAGGAACGAGGAAGAGCGGGAGGCCGAGCTCATCGAGATCGCCAAGAACCACCCCTTGCGCCAGGACCAGGCCTTCGAGATGTTATCCATGTCCCTGGGCCTGGAAGGGGCGAGGGAATCCATAGCGAGGATGGTGCAGGAGGGTAGGCTGGTGGCCGTCGATTACGAAGGCAAGACCTTCTACCGGGTGCCGCTCGAGAGAACCTCCGGCAAGGGGTGAGCCGGTTCCAATCCTTTGAAATATTTTTTCATCGTTTCACCGACGGTGAGCGCTGTGCCCGATGTCCGCCTGGTCCCCATGAACAAGAAGGAGTTCGAGATCACCAAGGCCGCCGGGATCAAGAGGTACGCCGAGGAGAACGTCAAGGTCGGATACTGGAAGCCGGGGGAGGCCTTGCAACGCTCGGAAACCACCCACGCCAATCTGCTTCCCGACGGGCTGCGCACCGAGGGACATCATTTCTACAAGGCGGTGGACGTGGAAACGGAGATGCGCGTCGGCCACCTCTGGCTGAAGGTGGAACCAGGCGAGGAACGCCGGGGCTTCATCTACGACGTGTTCATAGACGAGGAGGAAAGGGGCAAAGGTTACGGGAAGGCGATGATGATCGCACTGGAGGCCAAGGCCAAGCGGATGAAGCTCGATTCGCTAGCGCTGCACGTCTTCGCCTACAACGACATCGCCAGGCACCTCTACGGGTCTCTGGGGTACGAGGTCAAGAGCCTGAACATGATGAAGAAGATCTAATGTTCAGACCGACCGGATGTCCTTGAACTGCCACCCCATTATCATCACGAACTCGTTCCACAGGTCGGCGGAGCGGTCCTTGTAACCGGTGCCGAACATCAGCTGGCAGTCAAAGTCCTTGGAATCGTCCATGAACACCACGTGATCATACCTCCAGCTCTCCATCAGCAGGTAGGAGATGAAGGCCGCGTACGGGTGGGTGGTGGGGTCCGCCCCGTCCACCGGCAGCTTTTCCGGTATCACGTACTGTTTCTTGGTGTGGTTGAACAGGCCATATCTCAATCCCATATTCATCACTTCCATGAAAGATATCTCGCTCGTGCCGTAAATACCCTGGGTTAGCTCATGATTATATCGTCCCTCGGTAATGCTCCGTGCGATGCGCTGCACCCACTGCACCAAATGCTGCCAGGACACCCGCATGGAGCTGTGCCAAGCGGACATCGCCCGGCTGGTGCGCCGGGGACACCGTCAGGAAGACTTCTGCGAGATCGGCGATGACGGCATTCCCCGGCTGGTCAACGTGGACGGGTTCTGCTACTTCTTCGACCGGGAGAAGGGCCGCTGCCGCGAGTACCCTTCCCGGCCTCTTGGCTGCGCCATCTATCCGGTCAACCTGACCGAGGACGGCGAGGCGGTGCTTGATGAGGTGTGCCCGGAATCGGAGAGCATATCCAGGGAGGAGCTGGCTGAAAAGGCGGCGCGCTTGAGAAGGCTCCTTCGCACGATAGACGCCGAGGCCGCCCTGCGGCGATGAACGCGTAGCAACGCCTACGGTCCCATTTTAATAAGGCGCGGTACCTCGCTCCTTAACGACCTATCTACCATGGTCAGGAACTAAAGGTCCTTGATGGCCGCCCTGAGGGTCCTGGAGGCCAATGCGGCGCAGTGCTCGCTCTCCAACGGCAGCCCGCCCAAAGCGCTGAGCACCTCGTTCTGCCCTATCATCGAGGCCTCCTCCAGAGTTTTTCCGGTGGCCAGAAGGGTCGCCATGCTGGCCGAGGCTATACTTGTCCCGCAACCGTTAGTGGTGAAGGTCGCCTTCTCTATGACGCCGTCCTTCACCCTGATCCATATGTTCATGGTGTCCCCGCAGGCACCGGAGACCGTGCCCAAACCATCCGCGTCCTCCATCGGTCCCTGGTTCCGAGGGTTCATGAAGAGATCAATGGTCGTCTCGGAGTACTCCTTGCGGGCATCCTTCAGCACCAGTTCCTGAAGGTCATCGAACCTCGATGTCATGAGGTCATCCTCCGTCCTTCTATCATAGGGTCTCAGGCAGGGATGCTCGTACGGCCAATAAACTTAACGCCTTTAACCTTCGGGACCCGGAAATTCTGGCGATCAACGGGGAAAAAGCCCGCAGAGAAAGGATATTGATATAAACTGGACCGGGCGATACCTAGAAGGCGATCCACCATATCCAGGGAGCTGCTCTGATGTTCAAGTATGAATACACCATAAATTGGAACGGCCAGACCTTCAAGGACGTCTTCGAGTGCGATGGGAACGAAGATGCCAAGCGCGAGGTCATGAGGAGATTGAAGGCCACGGGCATACCGGTCGGCAAGTACGTCTTCGTGGACATCATGAGGCTGGACGACAGCAAGCCGATAATCGAGGAAGAGCTCTGGCGGGCCTGAGGTCCTTTTTCGCGCTTTTGTCGATATCAGGACCTACGGTAGAACTTTCTGGTCGATGGTATCATCAGTGTCAGGAAAACCGCCCCGCCCATGACCACCGTCATGTAGGTCGCGGCGTAGTCCAGACCGATCAGCACCCCCTCCACGGCCAGCCATATTACCAAAGCCGACACGAGCAGCATGCCCCCGGTCCAGGACCAGTGGAAACCGCTGATCTCGCTTATACTTTCGAAATATAGTTCCTTCTTGGTGACGGCGCCGTAGGCAAGCATCAATGGAACCAGGCCGAACACGGTGAAAAGGAAAAGGCCTACCGGCAGGAAGCTCTGAAAAGGGATGTTGTCACGGATATCCGAAGAGAAGCCCATGCCTGCCCCAGAAGGGTCGGCGATGAGAATGATGCCGCTTATGACTCCCATGACACCATAGAAGACCAGGGCGATAGCAAGCAAAATAGTACCGAACGGACGTTTTGTATCGTTGCTCTCATTCATATCGGATCGGCTCCCTTCAGAGATAACCTGTTTTCCCTTGTTACAAATATATTGTTTAGTTTATAAAGATACTCTTTTTCAATTCCCTTCTTCCGTCCTTTGAAGACCGCAATCATATTTACTTTCGTTCTGCCATCCGTGTCCAGATGAACGTGTCCGTCATAGGAACGCCGCGTTGCGGGAGAACTGTTTTCCTCGGCCTTCTATACGAGACGCTAATCAGAATGACCACTGATGAAAATTCCGTTCAGGAGGTGGTGGTCAATACCGGGCCATTGGAAACGAAAGCTTTCGGGGACCTGCGCCTGGAACTGCTTTCGGGAAGATGGCCTTCTGCGGAGAACCGTTCCAAGGTATCCGGTTGTTCTCTTGACCTTGGATTCCGAAGAAAGCGGTCCTTTTCGTTCTTCCGGTCCAGTGAGCTCAGCACGGTCAAATTGAGGGACGTTCCCCTGAGCGAGAAGGACCTCAAGGTGATGAGAGGGTCCGGGCAGCTCAGGGAAGTGCTGCACGGATCGCCGGGCGGCTCTGTCGACCGTTACGGGCTGAGCGAGAGGTTCCGGGATTCACTTGATAGCGAATCAATCGTCCTTCTGGCCGACGTTTCCAATGAGCACGACGAGGGCGGCTGGCCCGGGGAGGAGAGGGACGCCTTCCTCGCCACTATCGTAGATAACTCGTCAAGGACCCGCCTGGGTAAATCAAGAGCGGTAACCTTCATGATCGTCCTGACCAGGTCCGACCGGGCCGAGGCGGACGACCAGAAGGTGTTCGAGGAAGCGTATCCCAGAACGTGCAAGGCGCTGCGGGAAGCTGTTTCCGGGCGTGGCGCCACATTCCACACACTGGTCAGCTGGTTGGGGACCGTCTCCGACCATAATGGAAAGCAGGTCCCGGCCACGACGGTGCGGGAAGGGCAGGTTCAGATAGAGTACTCGGAGAAGGAATACCGGAGACTGGTCGGCATCATCGGCGAGATCGTCTGATCTCCTGTTCGAGTTCAGTGCCTCCGGTAAGGCACGACCGGTGGCATGACCCTTCGGCATACGGGGCAGGAGACCGTGGAAACGTTCACCCGCGTCCCGCAGTTCGGGCATATCCTGGTGTTGCGTGCGGCGCACACCGGGCATCCGATGCTGTCCGGAGGCAGCCGGGATCCGCAATGTATGCAGAACAACGGTTTTTCCCGTACCGGAGGTGCCTGGGGCATCGGCGGAGGCATCTGTGGAGGCGTCCTCGGCTGTTCCCTCACCGGTTCTCTCGGCGGCGGTGCCGGCTGATAGGGCGGAGGTACCGCTATCGGCCTCTCAAAGGTGGTCGGTGCGGGCTCGGGCGGCGTGACCTTGGGAGGCGCCGGAGGTGCCCGGGCCCTCATCATCGCCTTGACCTGTTCCATCTCCCTGTCGTTGTCGTCGACGTCTCCGGCGATCTCCCGGAGCAGGTCCTGGATCTCCCTGATGCGCTGCGCGTCCCGCACCCGGTCGATCCGTTTTCCTCCGAACATGCTGTCACCTCGACAAGGGAACGATGGTCGTTCCCTTCTCCGGGATAATGTCGGTCGCCTTAAATCAAACAATCCCTGCCCTGCAGGGACATTTTCATTCCCGTTCATTGAAAATATATTTAACCATACCAATCGCTCACTCCATTCATGCCTGTCGCAATCTTTGGGGATAGATCTTGCGGAAAGACCATCTTCCTCAGCCTTCTGTACGAATCCCAGGTCCGATACACCAACTCCGAGGAGAACGTCGGTCCCGGGGAGTTCAGGTTCACCACCGATCCCTCTTTCACCAGCATCTTCGGCAATCACCGCACCAACATGTCCAAGGGGCAATGGGCGGACGCAACGCTCAAAGGCAACATGGCCAAGTACAAGTTCAAGTACGGCTACCGGAGATACATCCAGATGGGTTCGGAGGCCTCCTCCCGTTTCGACATCATGGACTTTACCGTCTACGATATCGCCGGTGAGGACCTGGACATTCTCCGTTCGTTGGAGCAGTACCGGGAGTCGATATCCACTGGGACGTACAAGGGGGAGTTCGACTTCTCCGCCCTGAGCACCTCCTTCCAGGAGCTGCTCAAGTGCAACGTTCTGGTCTTCCTGATCGACCTCAGCAAGATCAACGCCGAGGCACGTTCGGAACGCTTTATCGAAATGCGCAACTACGACGTGTTCATGGCCACGCTCATTTCCGCCGTGTCCAAGTACAAGTCCCAGGTGTACGCCCAGGACGAGGATAAGGCCAAGATCTACCCGGTGTTCGTGCTGACCAAGTTCGACCTCCTGGACAAGGAGATAATCAAGATGAACAACTGGCCCGAGTCGTACGAGGGGTTGAACGCGGAGAAGCGCGGTTTGCGCGGGATGTTCAAGGACAAGGAGTTCACCAAGGAGGATTACGCCCGGGCGATCCTGATGAAGTACTACGGGGACACCATGGCCCTTTCCAAGGGCGCGGCGATCGCGAACGTATCCTTCGACAAGTCCGCCTACTTCTTCAGCGAGATACGCACCGAGCAGAACGAGGATGGGGAGATCATCCCCCGCCTGGTGTCGGTCAAGGGAAGCCATCTGCTGGACTACTCCTACAACGAGTATCGCGCCTTCATCGAGCGTTTCCGCGAGATAGCGCGGAAGATGCCCGACGAGGTGAAGGAGGAGCAGGAGTTCAGGGGCGTCAAGGGATGAAGGTGACCTCCGCAGAGCACTTCATCTACGGGCCGGTGCCGAAGAAGGGGTACGCTAAACGCGCCAGATCGCCGAACATCAGTCCGGACGAGTACGAGCGGTTCCTCGGCTACTACATTCCGATAGATCCCGCCTACGTGAGCGCGGAGGACATGTTCCGTTCCGAAGCACGCCTCATCGCCTCCGCCCGCGGTTCCGAGGGAGTCTACTTCTCCAAGATATTCCGCCGCAGCAAGCTGGACGAGAAGGGAAGAAGCGGCATTCTCACGCACACGTTACTCGTACCGCGCGAAGCATTGGAGCAGGGCCTGGCGTACGACGACGTGGAGAAGGCGATAAACCGGCACGAGGAGAAGTTCGGGATTCCCATGGGGGACATGGCGCCGATCGACATCGAATGGGAGCCGGTGCCCTTCGAGAAGGAGATAGAGGGCATGAAGCATCTGATCTCCAAGGCCACCATGAACCGTCTTGTCGACGGTTACACCAAGGATCCCAAGGTTAAGTTCGTCGTCACGTGCAGGGGTACGGAGCAAAGAGACCGCATCCGCCTGGGTTACATGCTCTCCAAGTTCCTGGACATCAATCTTGGCTTGGTCCCGATATCCTTCCTCAGCGAGCCGCCGCTGAACCTGCAGGATACGCAGTGCAATCTTGTGTTGACGAAGATACCGCTCACCGTTCCGCAGAAGGGTTGGAGGGCCGTCAGTTCGCTCGTGGACGCCTCCAGCGGCACGGACGAGAGCAGCTCGCAGAAGGCCAAGGAACTGATCGACAGGATGTACTCATCCTGAGATTATCCGGAACGTGGAGGCGACCGCCTTTCCCTTATCATCCTTTCTGACGGTCCGCTCGACCCTGAGGGAGAACGATGAGCCGTCCAGCTGGCCGTCCACGGTCCACGCTTTCCTTGAACGTTCTGCGCGTCGAACCTCCCCGGAGGCGATCTGCATGGCGCCTATCAGGTTCTCAATGTTCGAGCTGCCGACGCTGCCGTCCATCTCCAGTTCGACGGAGCGGTCCTTGGAGGAGCCGATCTCGAACAGCAGCTTGGCGCAGCGCTTGGTGTAATCTTCTCCGACGAAACCGGCCTCCTGGAACCATTGAGCCCAATCCACGTTCGGATCGTAGCGCATGGCGAGCAACGCTTTGAACAGATTGGCGTAACCGTCCGACTTCACGTAGTTGGGGTCCTTGGCCGCTAACCCGGACAGATCGATCGGGCTCCTGTTCCTGGCGAAGACGGTGACGCAGGTGGACCACTGGTCCACGGTTCCCGAGGCGGTCAGCTCCAATGGGTCGAAGGAAGAGGGTGCTTTGGCCTGCGGTTTTGGAACCTCCGCAGGTTTCACGTATTGAACGTCGGTCGGCGTCCTGGCGTCAACGTACTGCACTACCTGCTCCGGTAAGTTCACTCTCAGTGAGAATCCCTTGCTTATCTGCAATGGGCGCGAGTCATTACGGATGACCGCCTGCACTTCCACGATTATGTCGCCTTCCACCTTGGGAATGACGTTGATCTGGCACTTGTGGGCCTCGTCCTTATTCATGACACCTTTATAGAAGTCGAGAACATGGACGGTGGCCTGAGGCGAGCTTCCCTTGAGCGAATCCAGCTTGATGGGGAAGGCGCTGTGATTGTGAATGAGGACGGATAAAGTGGTCCCCTTTCCCAGATGGATCTCCGGGTTGACCACTTCCAGGAGAAGTCCGATCTCGATGTTCTCCGCCACGTCCATGTCCACCAGCTGCTCCAGCTGCGCGAGCACGTCGGCGCATTGCTCGAACTCTCCCTCTCTCAATAGCTGGTAAAGCTGCTTTTCCAATCGCTTTTCCTCGGAGCCGAAATGGTAGGGGTCCATCTTCGACCATTTTGCCGTGAACGTATTGTAGCGCTTGGCGATCTCGCTCTCTTCTTCGAACGACCGGCGCGCTTTGCGCAGGGTGCGTAGCGCCCAGAGAGCGTTGGAGTCCAGCTGCTCGGCCGCCTCCAGCATGAGCACCCTCCCGTCCCGGTATTCGCCGGGCACGGTGCTCTTGATCTTGAGGATGCAGGCGATCTCCTCGAGCATCTCGTCCAACGGGCCTTCCTTCTCAGCCATCTTTCTCCTCCGGTTCATGCCAGCTTAACGGATGGCAGGTACCGCGATGTCCAGTTCCATGGATGCCTGGATAAAAAAAACCTTTGGTACGGAAAAGCGAAACGGATCGCCGGTCAACAAAAATACGCATCGAATCAAAACAAGACAAAATTAGGTAAGGGATCCTCGGGGCTTTCACCCCGAGAATGTTTGAAGCTTAACCTGTTCAGAACCGGTCCTTGGGCTTGTGCTTCTGGAAGCAGTCCCTGCAATAGACAGGCCTGCCCTCGGTGGGTTTAAAGGGAACCTGGGTCTTTGCGCCGCAGTCGGAGCAAACAACGTCGTGCATTTCGCGGGGTCCATCGTTCCTGGGGCGGTTGTAGCCGCCGGAATTACCTCTGTTTCCGTACATTACTAAACTACCTACTGTTGGTTATATCTCGCTTCCTTGCGGTTGCGGGATAACAGAGCCATATTTCAACTACTATTTAAGGGGATGCTATCAAATGATTTTTGATTAATTATTATTATGAATGAAAAAAATTCAATTATTCAGGTTGAGAGAAGTTGGGTCGACCGTGCGCCAGCGGTCATCTCTTATACCTTATCTTTCCCCGGAGGTCGAGATAATCGTGGTTCCAAAAGCTCACGTATCAGGAACTTCAGACCGAACCGCGAAGGATCAAGCGGTCCGATCGGGCATATGAATGCCATGGAAGGTTGAGAGAGCCCCATATCTCTTTCTCCCTGCACAAATCTGAAATAACCCCCAAGGACAGTATATGTCAAGGGGGTCATATTTTGAAAAAATCCATCTGCCTTATCGTGGCAACGATGATGCTATTTTCCTTTATGCTGATAGCGCCAGTATCCTTGGCTACTGAATTAGCTGTGGTGGATCACACCTCGCCGATGAAGTTCGATGATACGAGCTCCTATTCCGACGAACCGAACTCCGTCAAGGTCCTGGGTAAGCCGGTTAAGCCGCCGGCACCGGTCGCGGACAAATGGGCTCTGATCATCGGAATTGCCGACTATAAGGGCACGGGCTCAGACCTCTGGCACCCGGATGAGGATGCCAAAGAAATGTACTCGGAGCTCACCACCCAACAGGGATATGCGAGCGCGAACGTGAAGCTGATCACGAACCGGGGAGCGACCGCATCGGCCATATTGGCGGGGATAGATTGGCTGGTATCCAACGAGAAGGCGACCAGTGAGGTGGTCTTCTTCTACAGCGGTCACGGTTTCCGCGCGCCCGAAATAGATGAATGGGATGACGATGTGGAGTCCGACGGGTACGACGAGGGCATCGTCTCCTACGACTTCTTTGGTCTTCCCGACGGCCAGCTTAAACAGAGGTTCGCCGCCATCGAGAGCGCCAAGTTCGCCCTAATGTTCGGTTCATGCCATTCCGGCGGTATGTTCGATGACAACGAAGACCTGCAGCAAACCGGCAGAGTGATCGCCTCTGCCTGCATGGCCGACCAGTATGGTTGGGACTACCTGTCTTTGGGCAACACCCTGTGGGGTTACTTCTTCGTGGACGATGCCCTCCTGGACAACAGGGCAGGATCGATCGAGGCGGCACACGCCTATGCTTACTCACGAGTAGTGGCAATGCAAGCAGACTCACAACCGCAGATATCAGATGGGGTCGCAGGAGATTTCGTGATCTGACCTGTAGATGTCATCGATCATAAGGTCCGACCAAACCCTTTACTTTCATCTTTCCAATAGTTCTTCCAGGGAAGTTACGATTCGCATTTACACTGGCTATCGCGGATCATGATCTCCTTTCTTTGCCCATGGCGTCCGCCTT
>JBFYNB010000059.1:0-10351 GCA_041304605.1 Methanomassiliicoccales archaeon | reverse complement strand
GTCCCAGGCCCCTCCACCGTTGTTCAGGAAGAGGGCCATGAGCACACCGGCGATGGTGGCGACCATGAGGAACGCTCCGACACCCATGACAGCCAGATCGTTGTTGTCAGGGTAAGCGTACCTCAGGATAAGCCCCAGAGCCACGGGAACCACGACCGGCAATATACCGGGCAGGATCATGGCCTTTAGAGCGCCCTTGGTGCTAATGTCCACGCAGGTCGCGTAGTCCGGCTTCTCGGTACCGGCAAGGATGCCGGGCCTCTCCCTGAACTGGCGGCGAACCTCTTCGATCATGTCCCCGGCGGCCTTGCCCACGGCGCTAATCGCTAGCGAGGTGAACAGGTAGACCAGCATGGCGCCGATCATGGCGGAGATGAAGACCACGGGCTGCAACAGGTCCACGGTAAAGGTGTCGTAGAAGACCAGGATATCAATGCCCCGTATCTTGGCGACCTGCTCGAAGAACGCTCCGAACAGCAGGTAGGCGGCAAGGGCAGCGGCACCCATGGCGTACCCCTTGGTCAGGGCCTTGGTGGTGTTGCCGATGGCGTCCAGGCGGTCGGTCCTGACGCGAACGTCCTCGGGCTGACCGGACATCTCGACGATCCCGCCGGCGTTGTCAGTGATGGGCCCGAAGGTGTCCTCGGCCAGCACGAAGGCGCAGGTGGCGAGCATACCCATGGTGGCCACGGCGGTGCCGTACAGACCATAGATGAACTCGTGAGCGGCGTCCGGCGAGGCCAGGACACCGAGCTCGTAAGAAGATATCAGGGCGACGGCGATGGCCAGGATGGACATGGCGGTGGTCTCCATACCGATGGAGATACCAGCGATGATGTTGGTGGCCGGGCCGGTCTCAGAGGCCTTGGCGATCTTCTTTACCGGGCGATAATCGCCAGCGGTGTAGTACTGGGTGATGTAGACGATCACTATGCTGAGAGCGATACCGATCATGCCGCAGACGAAGTAGAGTATCTCTCCGCCCAGCAACTGGTCCACAGCGAAGTAGAACAGTATGGCGGCGATGACGCAAGTAACGTAGTAGCCGCGGTTGATGGCCTTCATCGGGTTCTCGTCCTCGTTCTTCATGCGCACGGTCATGATACCGACCAGGCCGGCCAGCAGACCGAATCCGCGGACCACGAGGGGGAACATGAACCAGCCGGGGTTGCCGGTGGCAGCGAAGATGGCGATACCCAGGATCATGGCGCCGATGTTCTCGGCGGCAGTGCTCTCGAAGAGGTCCGCCCCACGTCCGGCGCAGTCACCGACATTGTCGCCGACCAGGTCAGCGATGACGGCGGGGTTGCGCGGGTCGTCCTCGGGAATTCCGGCTTCGACCTTTCCCACCAGGTCAGCGCCGACATCGGCGGCCTTGGTGTAGATACCGCCGCCCAACTGGGCGAACAGCGCGGCGAAGGAAGCCCCGAAGGCGTAACCAACGGCGAGGAACAGCGCGTCCAGGTACAGCTCGGCCGAATCAGCCGGTCCGACAGCCACGTACGCCTGATAAACGAAGAATATCCCGGCGACCCCCATTAGGCTCAAGGCCACCACGGCGATACCGGAGACGGCGCCGCCGCGGAAGGAGGTCAGGAGCGCCTCGTTCAAGGAGCGCCTGGCGGCGCTCGCGGTCCTGATGTTCGAGTTCACAGACACGTACATTCCGATGTATCCAGACAGGGCAGAGAAAAACGCCCCGAGCAGGAAGGCCACACCGGTCCACAGGTTGATCCCGACAGTAATCAGGACACCCAATATGACGCTGATGATGGCAATCGTCTTGTACTGACGAGCAAGGTAGGCCATGGCCCCCTCGCGGATGGCGTCGCTGATGGCTTTCATCTCAGGAGTACCAGTGTCCTTCTTGAGAACCCACCAGGTTAGGAATCCGGCGAAGAGGAGACCTATTATGCCCGCGATCGGTATAGTATAGTACAGAGGATCGTCTAGCATTGAAAAGCCTCTTTTAAATTCCTGCCTAAATACGGCTACCTATATAAATCGTTTAGCCAAATTCAAAACACGAAATTCGTAGACTGGCTCCACTTATTCACGAATTGTGCGATATTATTTCGTATTAAAGCATAAATGAATTAACGTAAGCATTTCACCTTATTGGCGAGCGGTCATTTTCAGCCGTGAACGCCATCGGAACCCCTCTTATTTTTTTATATTGCCTATGGCCATATGGATGGGATTGCTTTGATAGGCGGTGACGCTCTCGGACTGATATTGGTCTACGCCTACGTGGGCGTCATGGTGGTCATCACTGACAGGTCGCGCTTCCTGCGGGACCACTCCTTCCACCGCAAGTTCATTCACGTTATGATAGGCAACATCGCCCTGTTCTGGTGGGTGTTCGACACCAACTATGTGATGTCGCTTTTAGCTGCTGTCCCGTTCATACCGCTGCTTTTCATTTTCTCGAAGTACGGGGGAAAGCGCGAGAAGGACGACAGCAAGTTGGTTGGCGACCTCAAAGGTTCGATCCTGTCGACCGCATCGCATGACGGGCACAAGCTTGGCCTGGTCTACTACGCCATCTCCTGGGCGCTACTGGCCTTCTTCGCCTTCAACGACCTGGTCATCGCCTCGGTAGGCATCGTGTGCATGGCCTACGGCGATGGCATGGGCGGTCTGGTCGGCAAGACGTTCGGAAAGAGAAAGATCCACGGCAACAAGACCCTGGAAGGCACCCTGGCCGTCTTCGTCTTCGCCGCTCTGGCCATATTCCTGATAATAAATTATTACAATCTACTATTCTCCATGGGACTTTACGGCACCCGGTCGATACCGCTGACGATAAGCGCGCTCACCGCGGTGGGATTGAGCGCCTACGTGGCGGTGGTGGAGCTCTACACCCCGGGTGAATACGATAATCTGGTCATCCCCCTGTCCACGGCGCTGATAATGTTCCTGTCTGGCATCTGAGGTATTGAGATGGAATTGATAGTGGTCGACGGCATAGACGGTTCCGGAAAGAGCACCGTGGCCGAATTGATAGCCGAACATTACCGTTCCCGGGGACAAAAGGTGCTGGTGAGGCAGCACCCTTCCGATTCCTTATGTGGACAGCTCAGCCGCAGGTCGCTGACCTCCGAGGGAAAGTTGATGCGCACCGTCGCCACGGTGTTCTTCATCCTGGACGTTCTGAACTCGTTGCGCCGTCTGCGTGGCTGGAAGGACCACGACAAGGTCATATTCGTGCGTTACGTGATGGCCACCGCCTACCTGCCGGCATCGCTGTACCGTCAGGGTTATGAGTTCTTCTGCAAGGTGCTTCCGATCCCTGAACGGCTTTTACTGGTGGACGTCACGCCGGAGTGCGCCCTGCACCGCATAGAGGAGAGGGAGCATGAGCGGGAGATGTTCGAGAACCTGAGATCCCTGCAGAAGGTGCGCGGAAAGGTCCTTGACCTCTCTACCCACGGCTGGAGGGTCCTCAACAACTGCGGTTCGGTGGAGGAGACCCGTGCTCAATTGGACGCGGTGCTTTCGGACTGGGACGCCCTCAGTTGAGACCTCAGCAGATAGACCGCAGGGAGCGCGGCCAACGATAGAACGAGGCCGACCAGCAGGACCAGGCCGAAGCCGTCGAAGGAATAGATCGGCGCGAAGACCAGGGGCGCCAGGGAATAGCCGAAGAAGCGCGAGCTGTTGAACACCGATGATACCGTGCCCTTGAGCCTTGGAATTATCTCCACGGTTATGGTCAGAAGCGAGGCCCATATGAACGCGGTTCCCGTGCCGAAGACCAGCAAGGACGCGGCGAACTGGGCCCAGTCCGAAGAAAAGTACAGAAAGCCCATGGCCAGTCCGACCACCGCGAACCCTATGGAGGCGGTGAACGTACGACCTTTGGCGTCCACCAGACGCCCTCCCAGGGGGGCGGCGAACATCCCCGCGACCCCACTCATCCCCACCAGTAGGCCGATGGACCTCTCGTCGAACGAAAGGGGCGGGATCGACAGGTGGTCGGAGAGGAAGCCAATAGCCCCCATGTAGCAAAGGAAGGTCAGAAAGCCCAGCAAGCACAACGTGGCGACACCTTTGCTGGAAACGGTCGTCCTGACATTGCTCCTCAGGTGCTTCAGCGCCTCGGGGTCCGGGCGGGTGGCGGGGCAGGCGAACCTTATCCAGAAGTTGACGATGATGGCCAGCACGGCCACCAGCACGAACATCCATCTCCAGTCGTACGGGGTAAGGAAACCGGCGATCATGGGACCGGTGGCGATCCCGGCCGTGGTGAACGCTCCGAAGTACCCCATTACCTTGCCCCGTTCATTGGGAGGGGTCATGTCGCCCAGCACCGCCAATAGGACCGGGTTCACGAAGGCGTAGCCGACGCCCTGCACCGATCTGGAAAGATAGAAGGCGGTGAGGTTGGGGCTCATCACGCAGAACACGCAGCCCAGTGCGTACAAGAGGAAGCCGATCGTCAGCATCTTGCGCCGGCCGTATACGTCCGAGACGGTCCCGGAAAAGAGATTGAAGAGAGCGAAGGGCAGCATGAAAAAGGTGATGGACACCAGTATCTCCTCCGCGCTCGCCCCGAAGTCCGTCTTCAGAACGGGGATCATGGCCAATACGGCGTTGCCTGAGAGCGGCCCGATGTAACCGCCGCTGAGCACCGCCAGGCGTTTGGTGTCCATTGCCAGGATAAGGACATGGATCGATAATAAGGACTTGCTTATCCCAACTGAAAGCTTTTCAAGGCAATATATTTCTAGCCGCGGGAGATAGGAGTGACGATCATCATGGAACAGAGAGCGGTACGCGACATCAAGGTCACCGAGGGCATGACCGTCGACCAGCTGGTCAACGCCATGTCCGATTCCGGCGGGTTCACCGCCAAGAAGCTGGCGGACGCCATAGACATCGTGGAGAAGATGGTCAAGGACGAGAAGTGCCTGACCTTCCTGTCCTTCCCGGCATGCATCATGGCCACCGGGACCAGGGGGGTCATCGTCGAGCTTGTCAAACGAAAACTGGTCGACGTCGTGATCACCACCTGCGGCACCCTGGACCACGATCTGGCCCGCTCCTGGAAGGATTACTATCACGGCGACTTCGCCATGGATGACGCCGAGCTGCGCGAGGAGGGCGTGAACCGCCTGGGTAACGTACTAGTGCCGGACGACAGCTACGGACTGGTGCTCGAGGAGAAGCTCATCCCTATGTTCGAGGAGATCCTGGCCGGAAGGAACGCCATATCCACCCGGGAGATCATCGACCAGGTCGGGTCGCGCCTGGACAACGAGGACTCCCTGCTCTACTGGGCCCACAGGAACGACATCCCGATCTTCGTTCCGGGCATAACCGACGGTTCCTTCGGCAGCCAGCTCTGGATGTACTGGCAGACCCACCGCGACCTCAAGATAGACCTGTTCGAGGACGAGCAAGAGCTGTCCAGCCTGGTGTTCCGGGCCGAGGTCTCCGGCGCGCTCATAGTCGGCGGAGGAATATCCAAGCACCACGTCATCTGGTGGAACCAGTTCCGCGGAGGTCTGGATTACGCGGTCTACATGACCACCGCCGCGGAGTACGACGGCTCGCTGAGCGGGGCCCAGGTTCGAGAGGCCATATCCTGGGGCAAGGTCCGGGAGGACGCCTGGCAGGTCAACGTGGAAGGCGACGCGACGATAACCCTGCCTATAATGGTAGCTTCCATAATCGAGCGGATAAAATGACCCGAGTGGCGGTGATGGGCGGGGACGGCATCGGCCCCGAGGTGGTGGGCGCCACCATGCGCATCCTGGAACAGATGGACCTGGACCTGGAGTTCGTCAAGGCGCATATGGGCCTGAACTGTTTCGAGAGGACGGGAGAGTACCTTCCGGCCCAGACCTTGAGGACCCTCGAATCCTCCAAGGCCGTGCTCTTCGGGGCCATAACCTCTCCGGTCACCCCGGACCCCTGCTATCACTCACCGTTGCTGCAGCTGCGCAAGCATTTCGATCTATACGCCAACATCCGCCCCTGCTTCCCGATACTCCCGGAGTACAAGGTCGTCGACCTGAACGTCGTGATCGTCCGGGAGAACACCGAGGGCATGTACACCGGCCGCGAGCGAGAGGAGGACGGCGCGGTCATTCTGGAAAGGGTCGTCAGCGAAAAGGGCTGCCGGCGCATAGTCGAGAAGGCGATCAAGGTCTCCAGGGTCATGGGCTTCAACAAGATCACCTGCGTGCACAAGGCGAACGTGCTCAGGAAATCTGATGGGCTTTTCCGGAAGATCTTCTACGAGGTCATGAAGGACACCGGAATGGAGGCGGACGACATGATCGTGGACGCGGTGGCCGCCGCCCTTATCTCGAAACCAAAGCAGTTCCAGTGCATCGTCACCCTCAATCTTTATGGCGACATCCTTTCAGACGAGGCGGCCGCCCTGACCGGAGGACTGGGCATGGCCCCGTCCGCCAATCTTAGTGATCGTTTCGGACTTTTTGAACCGGTGCACGGGAGCGCCCCGGACATCGCCGGAAAGGGAATAGCTAATCCTTCGGCCACCATACTGTCGGCTTGTCTGATGCTCGAGTTCCTAAAGAAAATGGACGCCGCAAGCAGATTGCAGTCCGCCCTAGTGCAGACGCTGACCGAAGGGGACAGGACCCGGGACCTGGGCGGAAAGCTCGGAACGGTGGAGTTCGCGGAGCGCGTGGCCGAACGTCTGCACTGAAGGGAGCAGATATTTCTATTGTCGATGGCGTTCCAATCAGCATGAGCGCCGATCTGCGCCGAAAGATCATCGACCGCTGCCGGGAATGGGGCATCGAGATGGTGGGGTTCGCCTCCGCCGACGATTGGGACGACCCCCCGTTCGAACCTTGGCCCCCGGAGCAGTTCCGACCCAAGGCCATATTCCCCGGGTGCCGCACGGTCATCGTGCTGGGACTTCCGGTCACCCTGCCGATCCTGGAAACGTCACCGTCCATATGGTATCAGGAGCTGTACAAGAACCTCAACGCGCAGTTGGATGAACGAGCGTACCAGCTCTCGCAGTACCTGAACGGGCTGGGGCATGCCTCGGTGTACGTCCCCAGGGACGGCTATGGCACGGTCGAACTGCTCAAGGACAATCCCTACGCCTTCTTCTCCCACCGCCACGCCGCTTACTTGGCTGGTCTGGGGACCTTCGGCCTCAACAACATGCTGCTCACTAAGGAGTATGGGCCGAGGCAGCGCTTCGTCTCCGTCTTCACCACCGCCGAGATACCTTCCGGCCGACCGATGGAAAAGCAGCTGTGCGTCAAGTGTATGCGCTGCATCAAGGCCTGCCCGGTGCAGGCCATAGGGGAGGTGGAGTATCCGAAAGCGTCCATCGACAAAGTGAAGTGCACGGGGCGGAGCATCGAGCTGAAGAAGAAGTTCCGTTCGCCATGCGGCATCTGCATCAAGGTCTGCCCGGTGGGCGAGGACCGCAAGCTGTTCAGGCGCAAGGACATGGGGCTGTATGACGGACCGGACAAGGACCCTGAGCTTTACGAAGCGTGGGAGCACGTGCGGAAGTATGGCAGCTTATAGACCAGGCACCATGACGAAGCAGGTTGAAGTAGCTTTAAGTATCGACCTTCTATCCAGATAGGCGATGAGCACCGAGAAGAGAACGTCCCGTCCCATCATCGACGAGAACGAATGCAAGGGCTGCGGCCGCTGCGTGGCCGCCTGTCCCAAGAAGGTCCTGCGCCTCTCAGGCCGCATAAACCGCCGCGGCTACAACGCCGTGGAGTACGTAGGCGAGGGATGCATCGGCTGCGCCACCTGCTTCTACAATTGCCCCGAGCCCTATGCGCTCCAGGTGGACGACGGGAGGGACGCCCAATGAGGAAGTTCATCAAAGGTAATGAGGCCGTCGCCGTCGGCGCCGTCTACGCCGGCTGTGACACCTATTTCGGTTATCCGATCACCCCGGCCAGCGACATCGCGCACGCTGTGGCGGAGTATTTCCCCCAGCTGGGAAGGGAGCACCTGCAGGCAGAATGCGAAACGGGCGCGATAAACATGATCTTCGGCGCGGCGTCGGCCGGAAAGCTGGCCATGACCGCCTCCTCCGGACCGGGGATATCGCTCATGCAGGAAGGACTGTCATATCTCGCCGGAGCCCAGCTGCCGGCGGTCATCGTCAACGTTCAGCGGGTCGGACCTGGTCTAGGCAACATCGGCCCGGAGCAGGGAGATTACAACCAGGCGGTGAAGGGCGGCGGGCACGGCAACTATCACAGCATAGTGCTCGCCCCCGCCTCCGTCCAGGAGATGTGCGACCTTACGATGAAGGCTTTCGAGATGGCCTTCAAGTACCGCAACCCGGCCATCGTGCTGGCGGACGCGGTGCTCGGGCAGATGATGGAGTTCCTGCAGCTTCCGGAGAAGGGGTCCGTTCGCCCGGAGACATCTTCCTGGGCCGTCCAGGGGAACGCCGACACCCGCGGCAATCTGGTGTCGTCGATCTACCTGGACAACGAGCTACAGGAACGGCACAACTGGATGCTTCAGGATAAGTACGCCTCCATGCAGGCGGACGCGATCTCCGAATCGTATCTCACGGATGACGCGGACATCGTGCTTACCGGGTATGGAACGAGCTCCCGGGTGGCCCGCTCCGCGGTCGACGAACTTCGTTCCCAGGGGATCAAGGCAGGCCTGTTCCGGCCGCTGACGCTGTTCCCCTTCCCGACGAAAGGTCTGAACGAGGCGGCCAAGGCCGGAAAGATGCTCGTGGTGGAACTGAGCAACGGCCAGTACCGGGATGATGTACTATTGCACCTGGACCGCGGGACGAGGTGCGATGTCGAGCTGATCAACCGCATGGGCGGGAACATGATGAAGGTGGAGGATGTCGTGGTACGAGCCCGCAAGATGCTGGAGGTGAGGGCATGATCCGAAAGGCCCAGGGATTCTACGAGACCTTCGACAGGAAGGAGCCGGGCACCCGCGCCACGCATTACTGCCCGGGCTGCGGCCACGGCATCATACACAAGCTCATCGGGGAAGCGATGGCCGAACTGGGCATCCAGGACCGCACCGTTTTCGTTTCGCCTGTCGGCTGCGCCGCCTTCTGCTTCCATTACTTCGACTGCGGTAACGTGGCCGGGCCGCATGGAAGGGCGTCCGCCGTGGCCACCGGGGTCAGCAGATCGCTTCCTGGCAAGGTCGTCATCTCCTATCAGGGCGACGGGGACCTGGGAGCTATCGGGTTCAACAACGCCTTCCAGGCCGCGAATCGTGGCGAGCACTTCGCCTGCTTCTTCGTCAACAACTCCATCTACGCCATGACCGGCGGGCAGATGGCCCCGACCACCATGCTGGGGCAGAAGACCACCACCACGCCCTTCGGCCGCGACCCGGTCAAGGAAGGTTACCCGCTGAAGGTGTGCGAGGTCCTGAACCAGCTTGACGCCCCGGTGTTCATCGAGCGCGTTTCCGTTTCGGACACCAAGCACATCATGCAAGCGAAGAAAGCAGTGCGCAAGGCGTTGGAGATCCAGAGGGACGGAAAGGGATACGCCTTCGTCGAATTCCTTTCCCCGTGCCCGACCAACTGGCGCATGGACGCCGTCACATCGGCCCAGTTCGTCAACGAACAGATGGAGAAGGTGTTCCCGCTCGGAAACCTTAGGGACCGCAGCGCCGAGCCGGCACCGGTGGCGAACACCATTCCCCAGTTAAGCGTCGAAGAGCTGCTGGGCAAGGGGCACGAGGGCGGCTCCGCTCAAGTGGACGGGAGGTTCAAGGAACGCAAGTTCAAGTTCTCCGGGTTCGGAGGGCAGGGCGTTCTGTCGCTAGGGCTGGTGGTGGCGGAAGCGGCCGGAGCTTCCGGGCGCTTCGTATCCTGGCTTCCCAGCTACGGCCCGGAGCAGCGCGGCGGCTACGCCTCCTGTTCGGTGGTCGTCAGCGGAAAGGAGGTGGGATCTCCGACCGTGGACGCCCCGGACGTCCTGGTGGTAATGAGCCAGCAGGCCGCGGAGAAGTTCGCCATGACCGTTCCCGAGGGCGGTGTGGTGATCTACGAAGCCTCTTTGCCAGAGCCCCAGGTCCGCCAGGGCGTGAAAGCCATGGGCTTCCCCGCCTCGCGCATAGCCGCAGAAGCGGGAACGCCGAAAGCGGCCAATACCGCGCTGCTTGGAGCGCTCACGGCATTGCAGCTGCACGGCCTGCCCGAGGAGAGGGTGCTTATCGCGCTAGACGCCAGCTTCGCGGCGAAACCGGCCTTGGTCGAAAGGAACCGCAAGGTGTACCAGGCGGCCTTTTCCTGGGCTAAGAACAACTTATGAGTGCTTCGGCACTCTGCTCATTTTTTCTTATTTAACCGATCAAATGACCACGTTAAGTAAGATTCTTAAACGTTCGG
>JBFYNB010000058.1:0-10637 GCA_041304605.1 Methanomassiliicoccales archaeon | reverse complement strand
TGCCGCCTCCAACATGCTGGAGTACACCGGATGGGGTTTCGTCGGAGGAATGGACACCCCTGATGAGTTCCTCGACTATTTCGAGGACCACGTGACGGACAATGGCTCGGCCATAGAATATGGGATCGAATGGTGGTTCAACGGTAACCTGCCGTGGCCGGGGGCCAATTGGTCGAATGAGGATGTACCGGGCGGCGATTTCTGGGACATTCCGCACATACCGAGCCTCTACACCTTCGTCAACAACGACGATTCCATGGCCTTGCTGCAGATAGAGGCCAACCTGCGCCTTGGATTGGCATGCGGAATAGGAATTAACCCAGTAGTAGGTGACGGCGGACACGCCATCACGGTCTGGGGGATCAATGTGGACACTTCGATCATAAACCCTTTGGACAATGCCAGGTACAAGGGCATTTGGGTTTCCGATTCGGACAGTCACAAGCACCTTGCGAATGCTGAGGACCATCTGACCTATTTCAGCGTGAACTACGAGGACGGTAACTTCTGGAACATGACCAACTATGGCGGAGGGTGGAGGATAAGCGCCGTGGTGGGGCTTGCCCCGTTCCCGCTCGAGGACCGACCGACCGCTGATGTTCGGATCACCGAGACGGGCGAGGAGGGTTCATGGTTCGTCTTCAATGCTTCACACTCCAGCGACCCTGATAACATTTGGGACGGAGTGGACGACCTGACCTACCGCTGGGACTTCGATGGAGATGGTACATGGGATACCGGATGGAGCTCCGATCCTGAGGTCTCCCATACATGGTACGATGACTATCAGGGAACCGTCTACCTGCAGGTGTTCGATGGAAGGTTGACCGACATGGACAGCATCGATGTGGTCGTCCTGAACGTGGCACCAGCTATCACCGCCTTGAGCTATGATGCGGAGATCGATGAGAACGACGTTCTCAGTCTGGTGATCGACCTTACGGACCCTGGCACCGAGGACACCTTTGTGGTGACCGTCGATTGGGGCGACGGGACCGTCACCAATCACGATGTTGGAAAGGGAGTGAGGACCCTGACCGTCTCACACAGGTATCTCGATGACGATCCTACCGCCACCCCATCCGATGTCTATACGATCGATGTGACCGTCGTGGACAAGGATGGTGGCTCTGGGTCGTCCAGTGATGTGCTGACGGTTCGGAACGTCGTTCCGATCATGATGGCCACCGGCGACTCGATCGATGAGAACGGCATTGCCACGGTCAGCGGCACCATAACCGACCCGGGTACGGAGGACACCTTTACACTGGTCATCATATGGGGGGACGGCCAGACCAACACCTACCTCTATCCCAAAGGAACGATCACCTTCAGCGAGACCCATCAATATCTGGATGACGACCCGAGCGGTACTCCCTGGGACGATTACACGGTGACCTTGACCATCACGGACGATGACACCGGGACCTCGTCGACGACCGCCACCGTCACCGTGAGCAATCTTGATCCGGTCACTTCCATAGACAGTATGGACCAACCGAACTCGGAGTTCATCCTGCCGGTGATCCACACGCTGGACTTCCATGGAAGCTTCACAGATGTCGGCACCCTGGACACTCATACCGCGATCTGGGACTGGGGTGACGGTACCTCGGACGTCGGAACGGTAATAGAGGTCGGGGGCTCGGGAATGGTGACCGGTTCTCACGTATACCTGACACCTGGAACCTACATCGTGACATTGACGGTGACCGATGATGACACCGGTTACAGCATCGACACCTTCGAGGTCGTGGTGGTCGACGCCCACGGCGCCCTGGACATCATGAACGAGTACATACAGAGCCTGCCTGACGAAGCCTTCGGAAAGAACGCGGATAAGAAGAAGAACGCCCTGGAGATGATGATCAACGCCCTTCACGACATGGTGGATGAAGGCGATTTCAACGGGGCGATCCAGGACATGCAAAGTAACATGCTTTCGAAGGTGGACGGGTTCATGGGAGGCAACCCGAAGGACGACTGGATAATCGATCCTGTTGCCCAGGAGGAATTGGCCCAGAAGCTGAACGATATCTGCCAATATCTGGCCTTGTTCCTGTGACCGGGCTGCTCACTTTAGGAGGGAGGGCAACCTCCCCCATTTTCATTCTTTTTCTGACCAATTAGGCCGATCATGTTGAAAGAGAACAAGGTTCCGGGATTTTTCGGGCACGTTCCGCACCAGCACCCTCTGGCCACTTCTGCGCCCCCATCCTTTCCCTACCAAGTTGATTTGAAATACTAACGCCATTGGGGTGCCTTCATGACCGAAAGAGCGTGTGAGAGCGGATCCGGGGCTGACCCTGCCTCGCCCGGAAGAGGCAGCAGAGTGTACCGCACTTCGCTTCCCGGATTCTCTATACGTTTCGCTAGGCCAGAGGATGTTTCCCTGATCCTCCGCTTCATACGTGAGTTGGCAGCGTACGAGAAACTTACCGAGGAGGTCGTGGCCACCGAGGATGTGCTCATGGACTCCCTGTTCAAGAAGCGGCAGGCGGAGGTCATCATCGGAGAGATGGACGGGGAACCGGTGGCCTTCGCGCTGTTCTTCCACAACTTCTCCACATTCCTAGGCAAGGCCAACCTGTACCTGGAGGACCTGTTCGTGGATGAGAGCCGCCGCGGCCTGGGATTAGGTCGCTGCATGTTCGCATGCCTCGCCGTGATCGCCCTGGAGCGCGGCTGCGAGCGATTGGACTGGTGGTGCCTGGATTGGAACTCTTCCTCCATCGCTTTCTACGAACGCATGTGTGCCAGACCGATGTCCGATTGGACCGTCTATCGGGTGGACGGGGAACGATTGAAGAGACTGGCCGATTCTTTGCGCTAGGCTTAGCGATGTTCTATTGACATCTTTAATATCCTGCATTCCCCTGGATGAAGTAGCGTTCATCCGGAGTTGAGAGATGCTCTGCTGTTCGAAGTGCGGCAAGGTCCTGGACGACAAGGAAGGTAGCGTAGTAGCTTCCATCTCCGGAAGCTTCATGGGCGACGAGGACACCGAATCCTACTTCTTCTGCAACGATTGCGGCGTGTACACCCTGGAGATCTATCATGATAGGTTCCTGGATGAAAGCAGTACATTCATCCGCGGCCCCATATCCAAGGAGGAGGGGGACGCCAAGGTCGAACTGATCCGCAGGTGCGCTGAACCGTGGAACAAGAAATGCCGCTGCCCGGCGCATAAGGAATACTTCCACGGGCAGCTGGATTGAGCGATCACTTCGGAAGCTGCGGCAGGCTGTTCATCCAGGCGGTCAGTTCGCCGAACATCTCCGTGAAGTACTTGTCCTCCTGCACCAGCAGCTTGGCGTATTCGGCGATAGTCTCGTCGTCCAGCTCCTCGGTCAGCTTGGGCAGCCCGAACTCGTAGACCTCGACGATCTCCGGGCCTTTGTCGAATATCCGGTCGGAGAGCATAGGCGTTATCTCGCCAGCCTTCTGGGCCATCTGCTCGTAGAGCTGCGTCCGCATCTCAGAGACCATGCCCATCATCTGCTCTTTCGCCTCCGGCATCTTATTTTCGATGTCCTCGGCCACCTGGTCGGACGCCTCCTCGTCCCCGAAAGCCTCGGCCATCCCGGAGGCCATGGCGCCGGCGGCCCCGATCATGGTATGAGCGAAACCGTCCATGAGGGTGACCATCATGATGATCCCGGTGTTGGCCATGGTGTTCATGATCTGTCTCGTGCGGTCCGGGTCGTTCCCATCTCCCCGGAAAGCGCCGGCAATTCCGTAATCCTCCTCGGGGACCGAGAAAGGCTCGGACGGATCGGCGGAGAACATGGCCACCTGGTCCAGTGCCTTCTTGTAGGACCAGATGACCGAGATGAGCGAGTTCTTCACCTTGGTGTATGATGATTGAAGAAGGTTGGGATCGAACTCCTTCAGATAAATCCGCAGATGGACCTCCCAGGCGTCGGGATCTTTATCGTCCTCGCCTATGGCCACGAAGTCCACGCCCCTGCTCAGCAACGACAGCTTGAGGTCCCAGATGAACTGCCTGAACCCCTCGCCCATGGTCCTTTTGAGCAGCTCGCGGTCTTCTGATGGTATCTTGACCTGTCCTACGACCAGAAGATGCGCGTGCTCCTTGCGCTGATGGATGAACTGCACGCCGGGGAAGCTCTCCCTTTCCGTGACCTCCAGTATGAAATCGTTCCCGGTGTCCTCGATCGAACCGACCCGGTACCCGGTCCGGTCCGCCCATTGCTTCAGATGATGAAGCATCTGGTCCTGGCTGGCGGTGGGCATGACATCGACCTCGACCTAAGAATGGTCATTATCGATTCCCTTTGCGGATTATTTAATGGGTTACTCGGTCCCATCTGTGTTGACGACGCGTTGGGATCAACGCTTTTCTATCGGGACGAACGGCCTACCGAACTCCCCGACGTAATTCGACAACGGACGAAGGAGAACAGCGTCCTCATACTGTTCGATGATGTGCGCCACCCAGCCGACTATCCTGCTGGCGGCGAAGAAGGGAGTGTAGTAATCCTTCGGAATGCCCAATGCGTCCATCGCGACCGCCGCATAGAAGTCCACGTTGGGGTAGATGTTCTTCCTCTGGTGGACTATGGATTCGATCGTGGTGCATTTGTTGTAGAGGTCCATGGTCCTCTTCTGATTGCACAGTTGCTGCACGATGTGGCGCAGGTGCTTCGTTCTCGGGTCTTCCGCACGGTAGACGCGGTGCCCGAAGCCCATGATCTTCTTGCCGTCCCCCAACAGTCCGTAGATGTACTCCTCGACCTCCGCCTCCAGGCCGATGTCGTCCAGCATCTCCATGACCTTTTGGCTCGCCCCGCCGTGGATAGGCCCCCTCAGGGTGCCGATGGCCGTGGTGACTGCCGAATACATGTCGGCGTTGGTGCTCGCCGTGACTCGCGCAGCGAACGTAGAGGCGTTGAAGCCGTGGTCGGCGTGCAGTATCATTATCCGGTGCATGACGTCCGCTTCCGCCTTGTCCGGGAGCTTGCCGTTGAAGAGGTAAAGGAAGTTCTCCGCGAAGCTGAGGTCAGGACGAGGCTCGGGAACTTCCTCCCCCTGCCGGGTCCGGTGAATGGTGGCCACGATCGTGGGCACCTGGGCTATTAGCTTTACCGCTTTCCTCAGATTCTCCTCGGGGGAGATATCCAGCACCTTGGTATCGAACTCCCCCAGATTGGAGACCTCGGTGCGCAGGATGTCCATGGGGTGAGCGCCCTTGGGTGACAGCCTTATCGATTCCACGACCTCCTCGGGCAAACGCATGTTCTCTATGAGCTCGGAATTGAAACGGTCCAGCTCACCCTGGTTCGGGAACCGTTTATGGATCAGGAGATAGGCGACCTCGCCGTAAACGACATGACCGACCAGGTCGTCGATATCGTAGCCTAGGTAGTACAGGGATCCAGAGGGATCGATGTAACTGATGCGGGTCTCCGCGGCGGCCACGTCCTTCAATCCCCTAACCACGTCCTTGGAGCTGTTGCCGATCATGTCACATCCCCTGCGAGGTCCGGCGAAGAGATGAGCCTTCGTTCACCGCGCCTCACGGTGGATTTCGATAACTGGACATACCATAAAACCTTTTTTATCGCCGTTCGGGTTCAGAGGATCGGCCAGTACAGGCGGGTCATGAGCTTGTCGGGAGGAACCTCCTGCGGGCTGTTCAGGTACTCCTCCCACATGAAAGAGGCGGGGGCGTGCCCGTTGACCTTCATCCACTCCATCATGATGCTGTAGGTGTCCGTCAAACGGTCGTAAGGGCCGATGTGCATGGCCATGGCAGCGCGGACCGCCGGCAGCTTGATCGTTCTGATGTTTCCGGCCTCGATGCCTTTTCCGGCGATGGGAAAGCCCACCTCCATGTCCATGACCTCTCCCTCCCAGCTGTGATAGAGTGCGAACGGCGGACCCACGCACTGGACATCTTTTCCCAGGTGCGGATACAGCTCTCCGAACATCCTTGCCATTACCGCCGGTATCTCGGTCACCTTGGCCTTCTTCCGGATGGCGATGGCCGGGGTCTCCTTGGTGTTGATTATCTCCACGGACGTCATGATCACCGGGAAAAACTAGAAAGAGGGATGTTAAAGAGTTTGGTAAGAGGGCAGTGAAAGTGTTTCCGTCTCACATCGCTTCGTATGGCAATGCCTGAGTATCGATGTCCCGCTCCTTCTTCTCCGCGACCTCGATGGACTCGTCGGGCATGGAGCGCTTCAGGACGCAAACGGTGCGCTGCAAGGCGATTATGTCTTCCAGCATGGACTGTGCGATCCACACCGCGGAAAGGAGCTCCTCGAACTTCTTGCGCTGGGCCACGGCCTCGATCTCATGCAATACCGCCGGGTTGTACAGCGTGTTGCGGTTGACCCTTCCCAGCGACGAGACCTCGTCGATCTGCCTCTCGTAGGCGTTCAACTGGTCGGAATACATTTCCTGCAGGACCTTGAGGGCCGCGATCTTCTTTGCCGCCTCATCCACGACCGGGGCTTCGACCTTATCTTCTTCCATGTTTTCACCCATGCACGTCAACAGTACGTTACGCGGACGAGCCAACTGCGTTCAACATCATATGCTTTTCCCGGTGGGCGGGAACCGGATAGGATAATAATTCCCTCACCGTTCACTGTCCGATAACATGGCCCGCGATTTCAGCCAGAGGTCCAGATCCATAGTGCAGTCCGAGATCAGGAACATGACGCTGGAATGCAACCGGCTGGGAGGGATAAACCTGGCCCAGGGTGTCTGTGATACGGACACCCCTCGCGAGGTCATCGAAGGAGCGCACCGGGCCGCCCTGGACGGAGTGAACGCCTACACCCGGTACGACGGGCTTCCCGTACTTCGCAACGCCATAGCCAAGAAGTTCAGGGAATTCAACCGCCTGGAGATAGATCCGGAAGGGGAGGTCGTCTGTTCCGCCGGAGCTACCGGGGCGTTCTACTGCGCCTGCATGGCCTTGCTGAACGAGGGCGACGAGGTCATCGTCCTCGAGCCGTACTACGGTTATCACGTCAACACCTTGCTGGCCATGGGCGCCGTGCCGCGGTTCGTCAGCATGCACCCGCCCGAATGGGAGCTGGACCTGGAAAGGGTCAAAGATGTGATAGGTCCCAGGACCAAGGCCATGATCATCAACACCCCCTCCAACCCGTCCGGCAAGGTGTTCAGCCGGTCCGAGCTGAAAGGACTGGTCGATCTGGCGGTCGATCACGACCTCTTCATCTTCTCCGACGAGATCTACGAGTACTTTGTTTACGACGACCGACAGCACGTATCTCCCTTGTCGTTCTCGGAAGCGAGGGACCGGGTGGTGGTCATATCCGGTTACTCCAAGACCTTCAGCATCACCGGCTGGCGCATCGGCTACGCCGTGTGCGACCGGAAATGGGCGCAGATGATCGGCTACATGAACGACCTGGTGTACGTGTGCGCCCCGGCCCCGCTTCAGGTGGGCGTCGCCAAAGGTATCGAGGAGCTGTCGAGCGAGTTCTACCGTCGCTTGTGCCAGCAGTACCAGGCCAAGAGGGAGATGATGGTCCGCGGGCTTCAGGACGGCGGACTGTATCCGCACGTCCCGCAGGGATCGTACTACATTCTGGCCGACGTCAGCTCGGTCCCGGGAAAGGATTCCAAGGAGAAGGCGCTGCACATCCTGAAAGAATGCGGGGTGGCGAGCGTACCCGGATCGGCCTTCTATCACGACGGCGGCGAAGATCTCGTAAGGTTCTGCTTCGCCAAGACGGATGCCGTGCTCAGAACGGCCACGGACCGTCTGTCACGGCTGAGATGGTAGGACGCACTCCTTTTCCGTCTCCATGTGGATGTTGACCGTTATCCCGGGGATCTTCCGGCGAAGGGCCTTCTCGATGCTCTCGGTCAGATCGTGAGCCTCGGCCATGGTGGTCTCGGCCGGAACGCACAGGTGCAACTCCGCGTAGACGCTAACGCCGACCCGACGCGTCTTGAGATCATGATACTGAAGGAAGCCGCCGTGCTCCTCCAGCACCTTTTCGATAGTTGATTCCGATTCGGGGCAGCTGTGGTCCATGAGGTCCTGACAGGTCCTGGCCAGAACGGAATAGGCCATGCGAATGAGCAGGACCGCCACTATGAGGGCCATGATGGGGTCCAGGATATACCATCCGGTCAATTCCGCCAGGAACAGGCCGATGACGATGCCAACGGACGATATGACGTCCGACAACAGATGCTTGGCGTCCCCCTCCAGGGCGATCGACCCGTTCTGCTTTGACGAACGCAGGAGCAGGAAGGACATGCCACCGTTAAGGGCGGTGGCCACCAGGGAGACCGCTAAGGCAAGGCCGATGGACGTGAACGTTTGCGGTTCGAGCAGACGACCGACACTGGCCAGGATGATCAGCAAGGCGGCGATGACTATCAGTATTCCTTCCACCAGGCAGGATATGTTCTCCGCCCGCTGGTGCCCGTAGCGATGATCGGCGTCGGCCGGCATCATGGCCACCCTTATGGACGCCAGCATCATGATGGAAGCGGCGATGTTGACTATCGATTCCATCGCGTCGGAGAGCAGGGCCACCGAGCCGGAGATAAGGTAGGCTGTCAGCTTGATCAGGAATATGAGCAGGCCCACGGCCACCGCCAGCTTGGCCACTTTCTGCTTTTTCACGGACCAAGGCAGAGTTGAGGCCCGATAAAGGGTTTTTTGTTGTTGTGACCTTGAAAGACCGCCTATTTCTCCGCCAGAGCCTTCTCGAAAAGCGAATCCAGCTCCGCCTCGCTGAGCTTGGGGTCGTGCCTGACGAAGAACGTCAGAAAGCTCTTGTCCTCCGTGAAGACGACACGGGCGGGACGCGCGTTCACGCTGAGCAGCACCTCTCCGGTCTCCAGCATCACGTCCACCTGCGTTGCTGCCTTGCCGTTCTTGTTCTTGGTGCGAGAGAGCTTCATTATGCTCTTGCGGTTGGCCTGGTACAGCCGGCGGATCCTGTCGTCCAATCCTGGTCCTTCCACGCCCTTGAATCGCGGCGGGATATGAAAAGATTGCCCTAAAAAGGTCTATATGATGCTGGGACCTTGTGGAAATGACCATGAAAAGGAAGGCTGGCTGGACGGACGTTCTTCCGAAGGAGCTGGGAGATGCGGTCTTTCGAAGCTCCTTCATGAACCTCGGTACTGCGCTGATGATAGGGATGGTCGCATTGACACTGGGGCTATGGCTGGTCCAATCCCCATCATCGCTTGACGACCCCCTCAGGGCGCTGGCCAAGGTATCCGCCTTTTCCGCGCTCGCGTTCCTCAGCATGAACTTTCTGCTCTCCACGAGAGCCCGTTGGCTCGAGGACCTCTTCGGAGGGATGGACCGCATGTATGGAGCGCATTGCGCGGTGGGCAGGATCTCGTTGATCTGGATGATCATGCACCCCGTCGCCCTGGCCATGGCCAACCTTGGCGATCGGGAGCGGCTGACGGCGATCTTCCTTCCGGGAGCTGACCTGGGGCATACCTTGGGTACGCTATCCCTGGTCCTTTTCTTCACCTTGTTGGCCTTGACCATAGTATACTCCCTACCATACGGCACTTGGTTGAAAGGGCATCGCTTCATGGGGCTGGTGCTGCTCATGTCCGGATACCACGCCCTGGTTTCTGGATCCGACGTGGCGGCCCATCCCTCCCTATACGCCTGGACCGCGGCCCTGACCGGCGTAGGGGTCCTGTCCTTCCTTTACAGCCTGTACTTCTACCGGTTCATCGGTCGCAGGGCCCGGACGACCGTTGCAGCGGTGGTAAGCAGACCGGGTTCCTTGGATGTCCTTCTCCATCGTCCGCCAGGCTTCGAGCTCCAACCCGGACAGTTCATCTACGCCAGATTCGATGGGACGGACGGACAGGTCCACCCGTATTCCATATCTGGATGGGATGATCGCACGTTCCGGTTGTCCATCAAGGCCTCGGGCGACCTGACCAAGGCCCTGCCCTCCTTGATCGGGATAGGTGCGGGAGTGAACGTACATGGACCATATGGAAGGTTCGGAGAGAAGAGACCCGAGAAAGGAGGGGAGGTCTGGATCGCCGGAGGTATTGGAATCACGCCGTTCCTATCCCTCCTGCAGGCCGAGTCGCAGAACCCCTCAGGTAACGACATCTTGCTCATCTGGTCGTATAGGGTTCGCGGGGAACTGCCCTACGAGGAGGACATCCTCGGTTTCGCTACGAGAATTCCCAAATTGGAATATGTTCATTGGAACTCCGTGGCCCTTGGAAGGGTGGATGCGGCATCAATAGGATCTCTGCTGGGGGGAGATTTCACGTCTTGGCGATTCATGATATGCGGACCTCGGGCCATGATGCGTTCCCTTTCCCGACAGCTGGTAAATGCTGGGGTCAAACCCCGGAACATAGTACTTGAGGACTTCAATCTGATCTGAGGGGCAGTTTAATAAATGGTGATGACCGTTATTTTTCCTTGGTGAGAAAATGGTGGCAATGAACAGCCTACTGAACAAGACGGTTCTGACATCGGACGCTTTTGATGTGGGTACGGTTAGTGGATTCGAGCTGGACCTGGCTGGATGGGCAGTGACCCACGTCGGCGTGACCTTGAACAGCCAATCCAACAAGGAATTGGGGGTCAGAAAGCCATTGCTGGGTGGTCTGGCCAT
>JBFYNB010000057.1:0-10652 GCA_041304605.1 Methanomassiliicoccales archaeon | reverse complement strand
TTCCTGACCATCCTCACCGTCACCAGCCTGTTCCTGCTGCTGGCGCACATCGTCGAGGAGTTCCGCGGGTACCTCATGTTCCTGGTGGCCCTGATGGTCCTGGCCAATCTCGTTTTCATCTACGTACTGGCGCGACCCAAGCTCCTGTTAAGGATGGGCGGCTGGGGGGCCCGCATGGCCTCCAAGGTCTTCAAGGGGGACAAGGGCGAAAAGCTGTCCGGCAAGCTGATGGACACCGTGGTCTCCTTCAACGAGGCGTTGAGCTTCAAGGGCAACTGGAAGAAATTGGCCTGGCCGGCGGTGCTCACGGCGATCATATGGGCCAACGAGATCGTTCGGCTGTACCTGATCATCGAGGCCCTGGGCGTGGACGTATCGATGGTGGCGGTCATCGCTTCCGCAAGTCTAGCATCCCTAAGCCAGGTGGTGCTCACCGCCGGAAGCGGAAACGTCCTGATGTCCTCTGCGGTGTTCACCGCCAGCGGGCTAGATCCGCACGTGGCAGCGACCGCAGGGCTTTTAAGCGCGATAACCTCTATCTGGCTGTCCGTGCCGGTCAGCCTGCTAGCCATGTTCATAGACCAGCGCGTCAAGCCTTCCTCCAGCAAGGAGGCCGACAACGATCAGAGGGGATTCAACTGAAGTGCACCACCGTCTTGATGCTCAAGAACGAGGAAGGGAACGTGGGACCGCTCACCGAGGACATCCTGGCGGTTTACGCTGACAGGAACATAGACGGGGAGGTCCTCCTCATCGACGATGGCAGCACCGACCGCTCCGGCGAGATATGCGACCAATTGGCCAAGGACCATTCGAACGTGAGGGCGGTCCATCACGAGAAGAACCTCGGTCGCTCGTACGCCATCAGGACCGGGTTCCAGCAGGCCAAGGGCGATGTCGTGATAATCATGGACGCCGACCGGCAGTACGAGCCCAAGCAGATCCCTTTGTTCCTTTCGAAGATGGACGAAGGGTTCGACGTTGTCACCGGCTGGAGGCGGGAGCGCACCGATACGTTCGTTCGGCGCTTCATTTCCAAGACCTACAACCGTTTCATCATCCGCAGCAAGTTCAAGCTGCAGATAAAGGACCAGAACAGCGGTTTCAAGGCCTTCCGCCGGGAGAAGGCGGTGGCCATGGGCTTCGACCCCGAGGGCTACCAGGGGCTGCACCGTTTCATTCTGCCACTGGCCGCCCTCAAAGGCCTGAAGATCGCCGAGGTGCCGATCGTCCATTACGACCGTCCTACGGGCAAATCATACATCAAGTTCTACACCGTCCCCTTCATCACCCTGCGCGACTTCTCCAAGTTCAAGAAGGACCACAAGGAGGAGATCGCCGCCCTCCGCCAGAAGGGCTAGGGGTAGCGCATGTCCAGCCTGGTGGAGCGTTTTGAACTTATCCCCGCGAAGATAGGCGCCCTGTCGCCCGGGCGCAAGCTCTTGCTGTACGCGGTAATCGCTTTGCTCGTCTACGGCACGATGATCGTGTTCGACAACGCCGTGCTCATGGCGGCCATCGATCCCGACCTGTCGCATCCGGACATGAGCGTGTATCGGGCGAGAACGCAGACCATCCTGGACGGCGGACTTCTTTACCGTGACGTGCACACCGAGACCCCGCCTATAATCAATTATATCCTGGTCCCGGGGCAGTTACTGGGAGGGGCTGATCACGACTGGGTGTGGAGCGCCTACTTCTCGCTCTTTGCCTTCCTTTTGTCGGCGCTCCTGTACCTGGGATTGCGCCACCTGGACGAGAACAAGGCCTATTTCGCCGGTATGATCGTTCTCCTATCGCCGTACACCATAGTGGAATCGGGCACCGGGGAGGACGAGTCGATAGTGGCCTTCATCTTCATGCTGGCCGTCGTTCTCATGCTCATCAAGCGCCAGAGCTCCGCCTCCGTCGCCATTGGCGTGGGCATCTGGACCAAGATGTTCCCCATTCTCCTTTTCCCGGTACACTTCCTGCAGCAGCGCGATTGGAAGGGGCGCATCATGTCCGTTCTCTTCCTAGCTCTGGCTACCGGGCTCATCGCCCTTCCCTTCGTGGTCATGTGTTGGGACGATTTCTCCTTCTTCCTGAACTTCTATTTCCTGGGCGAAGAGGGAAGACCGACCGGCGGGCACTCCATCTGGCACTTCCTGTACATGGGCGGGTGGAACCTGCCGAGCATCGTTCAGCTAGCCATCCTCGGCGCGGCCATGGCCGTCGCCTACCTCTACCCGTACTACAAGAAGATGCCAGTATGGCAGAGCGTCACCCTGATGCTCATGACCTTCTTCACCTTCTACCCCAAGGTGCACGGCGGATACTGGATCATGCTGGTCGCGCTGCTCTCCATCTGGGCGGTGCAGGACCGGCGGATATGGACCAGGACCTTCTTCGCCTTCGTACCGATGATACTGGCCACCATGTTCGCCCAGGGCGAGACGAAGGCCCCTCCGGTGGAGTTCTACGGCAGCTGGCTGCTGGGATTCTTCCTGGCGCTCATCGGCCTCATCATGTTCATCGACGCGGTGCGTCTGGCCCTGAAGCAGCCGGCCTTCACCGATAAGGCGTAGCTCAGAGCAGGCGCTTTCCCGCTTCCGCCCCGGAGCGGCAATCGAAGACGTCCGTGATCTTCATGATGAGCAATCCTTTGCACTCCAGCGTGGGCTTGCGCTCCTTGACCATCTGGTACATCTTCTCGTAGTTCGGGCCTTTCTCGACCACGGTGACGTCACCCTTCAGCTTCAGGCATCCGGGCACCCCGGCGGTCCACACCAGAAGAGATATCCTGGGGTTCTCTTTCACATTGGTGAGGGTCTGGTGAAAGAACTGGTTCCCGATCCAGATCGTCTCGGGGTCCATCAAAATGGCCATTCCTATGGGGACCACGTTCGGGTCCCCGCTCTTGGAGGCTGTGGCCAATGCGAAGTACTTGGTTCCCTTGAAAAGCTCCTGCATCTCTGGGGTGAGCGCGACCATGCCCGTCCATGGCCTTGGATGATATTAATCGATGTCGGGGCGATCAGGCCGTTCGGATCTTCTCTACGTTCCTGGCCTTGGTAAGCATCTGGAACTTGGAGATGCTCTTGGGCAGGACCAGGAGCTCCACGTTCTCGATGGACCTTATCCTTTCGTTGACCAGAGGCCAGTCCAGGTCGTCCTCCAGGGTCAGGAGTTCGATGTTCTGCAGGATCACCGCTCCGTCCAGGGATTCCAGGTCGTTCCGGTTTATGGCGATGTCCTCCATGTTCCCGATGCGGTAGACCTTTCCCTGCTCCTTGTCCAAGTACGCTTGCATGGCCCTGGTGGTCAGTTCGCCTATGGGCACGCCCTCCAGGGTGGCCTGGGCCGAGAACTTGAGGTACGTCTGGTCGTCGATGCCCCTGATGGTCACGTTGGTCATCTCAATGGTCTCCCGCTGAACGCTCTCCCCTATGCTCCAAGGAGGAAATAAAAATGACCTCTCCCCCGACGAGCACGGCCAATGGTAAAAGCGTGACCAGATGCCCGTCGATCGCAAGAAGGCCCAGCACCACCGCTCCCAACACCTGCAAGGCCATGCCCAGGGCGGTGGGGCGGCCGGATCCCCTGGTGAACGTCCATTTCACGCCCTTCCATACCCTGACCTTCGGTTCGGCCTGCAGCGCCCTTATTCCTTCCTCGTTCCTCAGCCACTCGTATTCCGCGTCCCACTTCGCCGGTGTTATTCTCACCTATATCACCATAATCACCATATGATTACATGTAGTATTTGTATTTTATTAACCGCGGGGGTTACGAACTGCTTAAATCCCTGCCAAAGGCGTAATCGTCACATAAGATATGGTGGCTGGTTGATATGGGTGCCTTTCCGAAGACCGTCGTTCTGCCGATATTGATGTTGTTCATGCTCGTCCTGCCAGTGCTGTCGTTCGTGCCTGGCGATGTCACCGCCCTGACAGAAGGGGACTACGAGTACGAGCTCACCGGCGATCCGGCCGTGGCGGCCATAACCAAGTACATCGGTGCAGGGGGAGCGATCGCCATACCGTCCACGCTGGGGGGATATGCCACTGCCATCATACGTCACGACGCGTTCAACAACGGTTTCGGGTACTATGTCACATCAGTGGTCATGCCAAACAGCGTACTGACGTTGGAGAACTACGTTTTCGCCAACTGCCACGCTCTGGTGGCAGTTTACATCGGCAGCGAAGTGACGTCCGTAGGAGAGGACGTGTTCCACAACTGCTATAATCTGGAGACCATAGCGGTTCACATCAACAACCCCAGCTATTCCGGTGTGAACGGTATACTTTATGACCAGGCGATGACCACGTTGATCAAATGCCCCGCGGCCAAGTCCGGGGATGTCAGCATACCGGACACCGTGACCTCTCTACAGTGGGGCAGCTTTGACGATTGCCGTTTCATCGAGAACCTGGAAATAGGCAGCGGGGTCACCGAGATAAGCCATTACATGTTCGAGAGCGTTGACGACCTCAGGACCGTGACGTTCCCTTCCGGTAGCTCGATTCAAAGCATAGGCGAAAGGGCGTTCACCGAGTGCGAGAAGCTGGAGTCGTTCGATGTACCCTCAGGATTGAGGACCATCGCCTACGGCGCCTTCCAGAACTGCGTTTCCCTCACCGCTTTCGACCTTCCTCCTGGTCTGGAGAGCGTCGGCAGTGGGGCTTTCGCCGGCTGCTCATCCCTGCCCAACCTGACCGTTCCGGCCAGCGTGGTGGAGATAGGCTCTTACGCATACGCCAAATGCAGCAGCCTGTCCTGGATCGACGTGGACCCGGCCAACGAACATTACCGGAGCATTGACGGGGTGCTTTACAACAAGACCGCCACCGTGCTCCTTCAATGCCCAGGCGGCAAGGTCGGCAACCTGACCATCCCGGACAGCGTCATCGAGGTGCCCATGCTCTCCGTGGCCGGTTGCAACATCACCGCCGTCAAGATCGGTGACGGAGTGGAGGCCATCGGCGTAATGGCCTTCTTCGACTGCACCAAGCTGGAAATGGTGGAGATGGGTAACAGCGTGGAGATCATTGGCATGTCCGCCTTCTCTGGCTGCAAGAACCTCGAAGCGATCGAGATACCCGCTACCACTAATCAAATTCAGACGTACGCCTTTGGCGACTGCTATTCCCTGCGGAACATAACCTTCCTCGGCTCGTCCGCCCAGATAGAGGTGGGGGTGGACTGGATACTTCATACTCCGTCCGACCTGCGCGGCCACGCCCCGGCCGGCTCTGAGTTCCCCGAGACCGGAACCACGTACTATGGGCTGCTCATGGGCACGAACATCGGTGAGGTGGCTCAGGAAAAGGACATGACCGAGACCTATCTCCTGCTGGCCATCGCCCTTCTGGTAATAGTCATGGTCATGCTCGTCGTCCTGATGGTGTTAAAAATAAGACGGGGTTGAAGGGACTAGTGAGCGCTCAAGAAAAGGAAGAAAAGTGCAGGGGAAGGGATTTGAACCCTCGGACCACTAAGGACTAGACCCTGAATCTAGCGCCGTTGGCCAGGCTTGGCTACCCCTGCCTAGGATTAAGGCCAATGATATTTTGCTACTAATACCTTATGCCCCTTCCCTGCGCGGATGCATGGCGAACCAGTCGCTGGCCAGCATCGCCATCATCACGTCGTCGATGATGCGCCCGTTCTTGGTCCGGTACTGTTTCATGAGCCCTTCGACATGGAAGCCGCATTTCTTGTAGGCGCGCTGCGCCCTGTGATTCTCTGAATCGGTGATCAGATCTACCCGTCGCATTCCAAGCTCCTCGAAGAGGTAGCGTAGGAGCGTGGTTATGGCATCGCTTCCGTAGCCCTTGCCCCAGTGGTCCTTCTCGCCGATCATTATTCCAATGGTCACCCGGCGGTACTTCCAGACCACCTCCTCCATTCCCATGTTGCCTATCGGCCGTCCGTCCTTGGTAAGAATGGTGAAGGTGATCTTCCCCTCCCGGCGCAGCCTATCCACCCATCCGTGCTCCATCTCCGTGCTGAACGGGGGATCGGCCTTCAGCCACTGCGTCACCTCCGGGTCGTTTATCCATTTGACGTACATCGGCACGTAGGCGCGCTCGGCCGCCACCAGGTCCACCTTCTCCCCGCTCAGCATGGTCTTGCCTCCGCTGAAAGCAACGAAAGAAGGACCGAGTCCTGCCAGGTCCCCTCGCCGAAATGGTCCTGGCGCAATACGCCCTCTTCCCTGAAGCCCACCTTGCGGAAGGAAGCTAGCGCATCCTTCTCTTTGACCGGTATCCTGGTCCACAGACGATGCAGCCCCTGGGAGTTGAAGGCGTATCCGGCGGCCAGGATCAAGGCCTCCGTGACAAGCTCCTCGTCGCCCTTCTCCCCCCAGATCAGGGATATCTGCGCGGAATCGCTCATCGGCTGGATATGAGCCAGCTCGATGAGCCCTATCGGCCTCTCCGTTCTCAGCTCCACGACCATCAGGTCGAAGCGGGAGGGCTGGGCCAGCTTGTCCTTTATAAGGTCTTGCACCTGCTCCAGGCTGTAGGCGGGTTTCCAAGTCGGGCGTCCAGAGGCCCTGCGCACCCGCGGGTCGTTCAGCCATTTGTAGAGCGCCAGCTCGTCCGTTGTCTGCAAAGGCACCAACCCGACCGATTCCCCACCTAGCATGCGGATTTGATTGCCAGACTAGGACATAATCCTATTGCCGCCGGGACGTAAAATCGCAAAGATGATTTATGGGGAGTGGCATGGCCGAGCATGGACCTGAAGATCGTGCTTTTAGGACCTCCGGGATCGGGCAAGGGAACGCAGACCGAGAGGCTGGTAGCTGAGTTCGGTTTCACCAAGATATCCACCGGGGACCTGCTGCGCGAGGCGGTCCGCAACGGGACGGAGCTCGGCGTCAAGGCCAAGTCGTTCATGGACGCCGGAAAGCTGGTCCCGGACGACCTGGTGGTCGGACTTATCCGGGAGAAGCTGAAGGGCCTGAAGGGCGGCGTGCTGCTGGACGGGTTCCCCCGCTCCCTGGAGCAGGCTAAGGCCTTGGACGAGTTCTTCAAGGTGGAGCTGGCCGTCGATCTGGAAGTGGACCAGGAAGCTTTGATAAAGCGCCTAACGGAGAGGAGGTCCTGCCGCGCCTGCAACGCCGTGTTCCATCTGGAGTTCAATCGGCCGAAGAAGGACGGCGTCTGCGACAAGTGCGGTGGGGAGCTGTACCAGAGGAGCGACGACACGGAGAAGGTGGTCCGGGAACGCTTCAATACTTACACCGAGCGCACCGCGCCGCTGACCGAGTTCTACCGCAAGAAGGGAGTGCTCAAGTCGGTGAACGGCATGGGCGCGATAGATGATGTCTACAAGCGCATATCGGCGGTCATCAAGGCCGCCTGAACCATCTTCCTGCGAAAAGGTTAAAACCAGGGATTAATTACCACCGTTCCGCACAGCCCCGTAGTGTAGCGGTCAATCATGCGGGATTCTGGATCCTGCGACGGCAGTTCGAATCTGCCCGGGGCTACTCCTTCTCCTACGGCTCTTCCAGACGCTCCTCGCCCGAGCACAGGTCCTGGAAATACTTCTCGGCGTCCGGCGGTCCGCGGGATATGACCACATCTCCGACTTCAAGGATCGCGTTCTTGTCCGGGCCGTAAAGGTACTTGCGACCCCTTTTGACAGCGACGACCCACATCCCGCTCTGGCTGGCCAATCTCATCTTGCCCAGGGATTTTCCGACCAGGTCCGAGCCCGGTTTGATCTCCGCCAGGGTGATCGTGGTATCGGCGTCCTTGATGCTGAGACGGATCACCGGGTGCGGCTCGTCGTCGTTTATGGTGACCATGGCGATCTGCATGGCCGCGTCGGATATCTCTTCCACGGCCGCGGCCAGCTTTATCGCGGTGAAGGCCTTGCCCTCGTCCCGGTCCTGCATGACCCGGGCGATGGCCTGGCGCTGGATGTTGTTAGCCAGCTCGTCCAGCATCTCCTCCATCAGGACGACCTCCTCGGCGATCTCCTTGTTGTTGTACAACAGGGACGAATACGCCAGATCTATCATCAGTTCAGAGGAGTCCTTGAGCTCCAGCAACATCTCGTCCAGCTGGTCCATCAGTCATCCTCCTCCTCTTCGTCCGGGTATATTGGCCATTTCTCGTCGCCGTTGGCGAACGAACGTAAGATCTCGCAACCGTCGTCGGTGCCGCGTACGATCAAGGTGTCCCCGGCCTTCAGCTTGGTCTCTTCCTCCGGGTCGTAGATCCAGCGTTTCCCGCGCTTGATGGCGATGATGCGCATTCCCGTCTCGGACTCCACTCCCAGATCGCCTATCTGGCGCCCGACCATGTCGGAAACGTCCGCCAGGACCAGGCGCTTGATCTTCTCCTCAGCTTCCCGCAGGATGAAGGTAAGGAACGGCCGCTTGTCCACCTCGCACTCCATGAGCTTGACGATGTCCCCGGCGGCGTTCGATATGCGCCTGGATGCGGCGGCCACCTCTAACAAGGACGACAGCTTGGCGGCGTCCTTGTGGGTGCGCGCGGATAGCATGGCCTTGGTTCGGATGTTCTTGCTCAGTTCCTCCATGTCCTCCTCGAGGTTCTTTACCTCCTCGGCGATCTCCTCGCTGTCGAACATGATGGATGCGTAGGCCAGGTCGACCATTATCTCCGAGATGTCCTTCATCTCGGTAAGTATCTCCCGGACCGTGGCGTGAGCCAGGTCGTACTTGTCCAGACGTTGCTCCCTTCCAAGGTCATACATAAAAAGAACACCTGCGCCGGGTCACAGCGATGGACCTCCAGCTGATCCGGGGGTTGAACAAGGATATCGCTCGTGACATCTCAGTTGGCCTCACGGGACCACCGGCCTTATAGGGCCTGGCGGACCCGCCGTTCCTTCCTTATGAAAGTAGCCATATATCATCGTTGCGAAGTCTGAGGAAAAACGGTCTCCAGATACCTATCTGCAACCATCTGGTCTCACAGATGACTTAATATTAATAGGGTCAAATCCTACCTCTAGCGGGTGCTAGGATGAGCGGAGCAGTGAAGACTTTCTTCTCCAATAACAAAACGGTCTTCACCCTGGGGTTCACCGCTCTCTTGATCTCGTCGCTCGGCGACATCATGGCCGGAGTTACGCTCGGTTTCATGACCGATACGCTCGAGCTTCTCCCCGGATTGATGATCCTGATCCCGGCGGCCATAGGGATGAGGGGGAACATCTTCGGAGCGCTAGGGAGCCGTCTGGGAACGTCCATGCACGTGGGTACGTTCGAGCTCTCCCTGCGCAAGGGGAGCATACTCCGACAGAACATGGAGGCGTCCCTCATCCTGACCATGGTCGTGTCGTTCTTAATGGGTTTCCTGGCCAAGGTGGTCTCCTCCGCCCTGGGCGTCAACAGCATCAGCATGCAGCAGTTCATCTTCATCTCCGTCTTCGGCGGGGTGCTGGCCGGTCTGGTCCTGTTGGTGGTGAACGTGGTGGTGGCCAACCTGGGATTCCGGCGGAACTGGGACATAGACAACATAAGCGCGCCTCTGCTCACCGCCGCCGGGGATATCGTGACGCTTCCGATGCTATTCCTGGCCGGCATCCTGGTTTTGAACTGGAACGGTGATCTGGCGCACCTGTTCTACGACATAATGATGGTGGCGTTCTTCATCGTCACCTTATACCTGATCTACGAGGCCCTGTACCGCAGGGACGAGGAGGCCAAGCGCATATTCGTGCAGAGCTCCCCCGTACTCGTCATATGCATACTCCTGGACCTGGGCGCCGGACTAACCATCGAGGGCCAGATCAGCCACCTGGTGGCGTTCCCCGCGCTCCTGGTGCTAATCCCGCTCTTCCTGCAGAACTGCAACGCCCTGGGCGGAATACTCACCTCGCGCATGTCCTCGCTCCTGCACATGGGTATCATGATTCCGGGCAAGGTGCCGGGAAAGGTCAGCTATGAGAACTTCGCCATAATCTACATCTTCGCCCTGTGGGTGTTCACCTTCGTCAGCATAGCCACCCACTTTGTCTGCATCGCTCTAGGGCTGGCATCCCCCGGCCTGCTCATCATGATCACCCTGGGCCTGGTGGCCGGGCTGGTGACCGTCACCGTGCTCAACTTCCTTTCGTATTACGTGGCTGTGACCACCTTCATGTTCTCGCTCGACCCGGACGACCACAGCATTCCCGTGACGTCGTCGGCCATCGATTTCATTGGCTCGCTGGCCCTCATGGCCGCCATAGTGTTGCTAGGCCTTTCCATCTGATTTGGCACAACTTAATATTCTATGGGACATTCCCTAACTATTCCTGAGGGAGCTGTATGATCGACAGGGACACCATCCTGGGCAAGTTGGAAGCTTACGATCCGGAGAAGATCAAGGTCGGGGTGCTAGCTTCGCACTCCGCGCTGGACGTCTGCGATGGCGCGGTGGAGGAGGGATTCCGCACCCTGGCCGTGTGCCAGGAGGGGCGCGACTCCGCCTATACCAAGTACTTCAAGGCCTACCGCGAGAAGGGCGGGAAGCTGAGAAGGGGCATAGTCGACGAAACATTGATGCTCAAGAAGTTCAAGGACGCGACGAGCGAACAGGTGGTCGACCGCCTGCTCAAGGAGAACGTGCTCTTCGTTCCCAACCGCTCCTTCACCTCCTATTGCGGCATAGACTCGGTGGAGAACGATTTCTCGG
>JBFYNB010000056.1:0-10838 GCA_041304605.1 Methanomassiliicoccales archaeon | reverse complement strand
TTTCACTCCGACGGCAGAGGCCCCGGAATGGAACGAGGGCGACAAGTGGGCGTATGGAATGGAAGCTGACGCGGGTGAAGAGCTCCAACAGCAATTGGAGAACCTCACCATAATGATAGACCAGTTCTTGGACGACATGGATGAAATCGATGCTGAGCTTAACGATCTGAACATGGCCGGAAGCTCGGAGGTATGGATACTCTTCGAGGTCACCGAGGCCAACGATGATGTGTACGTTCTCAGCATGGACATGGCCGCCTTGATAACCATCAACGCGGACATATCCATCACCGCGGAACTGCCCGCTGAGGGGACCTATACCTTCGATCAGCTCGTTACCGCCGACAGGGAACCCATAACCATATCCGCCGGTGTCGACTTCGAAATGGACTTGACCATCAGCGTCGACGTGACCTTCGACAGGGACACCATGGCCTTGATGTCCGTGGAGAGCACCTTCAAGCTCACCGGGTCCCTGGACCTTACCGCCGATAACCTGCCCCTCTGGCTGCCTGAATTGATGGACGACGATTTCAACGAGTCTTTGTCCGGGGATATCGAGGTCGAGTACACGGATTATGATATCAGTGCCGATCTGGAATTCAACCTGGCCATTGACCTGGAGTTCGTTCCCGCCCTGAACCTTTGGGACTTCCCTCTGGACGAGGGGGATGAATGGAGCGTCAGCTCCAACGCCACCATGAGCGGCACCATGAGCGGTTTCCTGGACGTGACCGGTCTGCCCGCCGAGATGGAGGACGCCCTGTTCATGGCGATATCTGAAGATACTGGCATCGACAGCTTCCCGATAGTCTTCGAAGAGCTAGACCTGGGTGACTGCCCGTTCGATGGCGGTGTCATGGAAGAAACCACTGAACATATCGGACCGATCAACCTCAACTGCACCGACGTTTTCGTAGTCGACGACCCGTACTGGAACGACATTACGGTCTATGAGATAAATATCGTCGGCACTCCCTTGAACTTCTACTATTCTCCCGATGTCGGATTCATGTCCTACTTCTCGATGGACATGAACGAGATTAGCCCGGGAGTGTATGACGACGAGGTCCGGATGGAAGCGGTCGACCCGGACGTCGCTGAGGATAACATTGCGGAGATATCCGAGCGCCAGGGCGAGGTAGAGGAGGAGGGCGGAATGCTCGGCTTCTTCACCGACGCGCCGTACCTGGGCATAATCCTGGTGGCCGTGATCGTCGTGGTCGTGGTCGCTGCGGTCTTCCTCATCCGGAAGAAGTAGACCTGGAAACCATTTTTCAAACTCTTTCTCATTCCTTTTTTTCCAATGTGCTCTGAGCAATGTATTTACCCTTCCAGGTTCTAAGTCTCACCGGATATCGGGGGATATTCGTATGAAGATCGCATTGGTATATGATTCCGTATCGTCCGCAAAGCTCACAGCCAAGGTCGCCGAAGTTATCGCCAAGTCCCTGAGGGAGAAGGGGGCTGAGGTGACCTCGGTGCCAGTGGGGGACGCCAAGCACTTGAAGATAGAGGAATACGACGCATTGGTGGTCGGTACTCCGACCATGGCCTGGGCGCCGACCAAACCAATAAAGGAGTTCCTGAACGGACTCGACGCCAGCAAGGTCAAGGGAAAGAAGGCCGCCAGCTTCGACACTCAGATGAGGTCCTTCATCAGCGGCAACGCCAACAAGGCCATGGAGTCCAAGCTTGAAGCTCTCGGAATGGTCATCGCCTGCCCGCACCTCCTCGCCTATGTCAAGAGCGAGAAGAAGGTCTATCACTTCCTGGACGGAGAGCTGCAGAAGGCGGAAGGCTGGGCGAAAGGCCTTGCCGATGCTCTAAGCAAGTGACGTCTCCGGTCATTGCAACAACCATTAATCCCCATAAGCGAATGGGTGTATCATGGTCGTCCGCTCCGTAAACCCTCGCAACGGTCAGGTCATCAAGGAGTTCGTCTCCAACATACCAGATGATGTTCCGGCAAAACTGGCCAAAGGTCGTGAGGCCCAGCGGAAATGGATGAGCGAGTGGGATAGGGATGAGCGGATCGAAGCGGTAATCGAGCTGCGTACCGCCCTCCAGGCCATGAAGGACGATATCATCGCAACCGAGATGCTGGAAGGGGGGTTCCCCCAGAAGGACGTCATCGGCACCTATAACGGGGTCATCAAAGGCTTCGATCATTACGCTGCCGAGGCCAGAGCCACCGGGGACTACGACTTTCCGCTTGACCCGACGGGCTGGCCGGACACCAAGGCAACGATCAACCTGGTGCCCCATGGCGTGATCGCGCACATCGGGATCTGGAACTATCCGCTCTGGCAGACCATGATAACTCTGATCCCGGCGCTAATGGCCGGAAACGCCGTGGTCTTCAAACCTTCGGAGCTTACTACCATGACCGGTCTGAAGATCAAGGAGGCGTTCGATCAGACCAGCATGCCCACGGAGCTGTTCCAGGTGCTCATCGGCGGTTCGGACGTTGGTAGGGCCATGGTCGCCGCGCCTTTCGACGCGCTTGTTTTCACCGGAGGCAGGGCGACCGGACTGGACATAACCAGGAACGCGGGCGTGAAGCCGATGATACTGGAGCTGTCCGGGAATGATCCAGGCATCGTCTGCGCTGACGTTAACGTTAAGGAGGCCGCCCGGGGTGTGGCCAGTGGCGCGTTCTCCCATGGAGGACAGGTCTGCATTCGGATCAAACGGCTGTACGTGGTGGAGAGCATTGCTGACGCATTCATCTCCGAGCTGCTCAAGGTCGTGGCCAGGATCGACGTGGAGAATCAGATAGGACCGCTCATTCGCGAGGAAGCACGGGCGAAGGTGCGTGGGAAGGTGCATCAGGCCACGCAGGCCGGCTGTGAGCTGCTCACCGGCGGAGAAAGCATTCCTGGTCTGGGTTATTACTTCGAACCGACCATCATGAAGGTCACTGACGATAGCCTGGATATAATCAAGGAGGAGACGTTCGGGCCGGTTCTCCCTATCCGCGTGGTCAAGGACGAAGAAGAAGCGATCAAGCTGGCGAACGAGAGCGATTACGGTCTCGGCGCCACCGTATGGACGTGCGATGCTAAGAAGGGAGATGCGATAGCCAGGCGCCTTGAGGCCGGAAATGTCTGGATAAACGAGCACGGACGGACCATCAACTGCGGTGAGCTTTTCCAGGGTTGGAAGTGCAGCGGCATCGCCAGCACCAACCGTCGCATCACGCTGTTCATGAGGAAGCGGACCATCGTGAACCACCAATCTTGCCAGGCCCGCCCGCATTGGTTCAAGTGAAGTTCATCGCCATGGTCTAGTTCAGAAAACCATTTTTAGGGCGACCCCAATTCCCAAGCATGGTGGGGAACAGCGGGGAGATGGTTTCGGTCAGGGGGATATACAAGCGGTACAAGGACCTGCCAGTCCTTCTGAACCTCAGCTTCGACATCCCGAAAGGCTCGATATTCGGTTACATCGGACCTAACGGTTCCGGGAAGACCACCACCATCAAGATCATGACCGGCCTCATCCGTGATTTCCAGGGCGAGGTCATCATCGAAGGGCGTTCCATCCGCAACTGGAACGCCGAGCTCAGTTCGACCATCGGTTATCTCCCGCAGCAAACGTCACTGCAGGAGTGGAGGACCGTGGACCAATCCCTGAGCACCTTCGGGCAGCTTTCCGGCCTTCAAGGTCCGGAACTTGCGAAACGGATCAAGGAAGTGACCGAGGTCCTGGGCATCACCGAGTACCGCAAGAGAAAGGTCAGCAAGCTCTCCGGCGGAACGTTACAGAAGGTCGGTATGGCCCAGGCCATGCTGCACCGCCCGAAGCTGATGGTGCTGGACGAACCCGTGGCCGGTTTGGACCCCGAGAGCCGGGTTCTATTCAAGAACCTCTTCCGCCAGCTATCCCGCGAGGGAACGACCATTTTCTTTTCATCACACATACTGAGCGACATTGAGGATATTGCGGACACGATCGGAATTCTAGGCCAAGGTAGGATGCGCTACATCGGTTCCATGGAGGAACTGAGGGAAAAGGTCGGTAGAAGCACCGAGGTATGGCTGGAGACGGTCGAGCCGGTGCCGAACGATTCCCTGCTGGAAAATATTCTGGGCGTATCCAAGGTGGTAAGGGTGGCCGACAACCGGTTCCATATGATAATCGAGGAGCATAAGGTGATGGACGCGGTGGTCGATCGAACTATCAGGGCGGTCATGGCCGAGGGATTGCACATCAGGGGCATTCATCCCAACCGGCAATCGCTTGAGTCGCTTTACCTCAGCTACACCGACGGGGAGGGAAAGGCATGAGCCTCTGGTTGCTGTTCAAGGACGAACTGAACGGATTCTACCGTTCCAAAGTGATGCTGGCGCTGTGGGTCGGCCTTCCGGCCATGGCCCTGTTGCTGTACTTCCTGGTGGATGACATCGAGGGCATACCGATAACCGTGTTCACCGGACTCCTGGTGTCCAGCATCGGCGGATTGCTAACCTCGGTCCTGATCGTCGTGAACATCCTCAATGAAAAAGAGAAGAAGGTCTACGATCTGTTCCTGATACGGCCGATAAGAAGGGAGAACCTGCTGCTGGCCAAGTTCTCGGCGGTGTTCCTGTGCGTGATGGTCGCGTCGTTGATCGCCATTACGCTGGCCGCCATACTGGACAGCGTCAAGGAAGGGTACGGCGTCCAGGACACACTGGCTTCCATGAAGGACTCGCTCATAATCACCCTGTCCATCATGGCGATCAATTGCTCGGCCGGAGTGCTCATCGGGGTGTTCGCGCCGAGCGTGCTGGTCGGAGTATTGCTCGTCCTGTTCGGATCCAATCAGCTCTCTTCGCTTGTTCTCTTACCCATGATAACCGGGTGGGGAGAGATGTGGATGGTCGGCCTGGCCTCGGTCGGAATATCTGCGTTATTGTTGTTCGGGGCAGCCCTGGTGTTCCGGCGCAAGGAGTTCTGATCTCAGAGAACCTCGGCCGACATGTAGGCGTCGATCAGCACATCGAAGTGGAGCGAGGAGGTCCATCCGGCCTTACGGAAGACGTCCATGAACCCGACCGCTACCACAAGCCGGTGCTTTGGGATCTGGGAGATGAACGCCTTCACATCCTCCACCGGGCATCCGAACTTCGGTATGGCCAATCCTCCCAGTACAACAATAACGTCTGCCTCGCCCGGCTGAAATTGATCCTTGCTTATCTGGAATCCCGCTCCGTCCACCCATTTCATGACCCGGCTTTTATCCCATTCCGCCCTGGGGCTAAAACCGAAGCGCATTTTGCGGTCTCGGACGGCATAGGCTAGGAGATCGGCGAAAGGTGGGCACACCGCCTCCGATCCCAAAAAAAGGATGTTGCTAGCATCATCCACGTTGACCAAGGTTTCCCGAAACAATTTTGTGAGACCGGATATGCCCTCCGCTTTTACCATGATGGAATCTAGGCTGGTTCATCCAGATAGTTCTTTCGAATTTGCATAAGAATTAATAAACGCTTATAAAAATAGGACTGCGCGCGTCGAATTGTTCGCTGATCATTGCCCAGTCGATGTTCATATCTAAATATAAATAATAATATACAGAATAATATTGCTTGAATATTAAACTAATAAAAGTTATATCTAAACTACATTAAATAATGTAATACATTATCTTTTTAGTTCTCATAAATTATGATGTTTCCAACAAATACCTATATAATTAAAATATAAACCTAAACCATCTAATTAAGTATAGCATAAACGTTTATTGTTATTTTATTGTCAGACAATCGTCGGCTATTATATATGTAACAATAACAATTATCTTGTGATTCTGCGGTCATTATGTCAGACAACGAGCAACTGAGAGCAGCGATTTACGCCAGGGTTTCCACCGAGGACCAAGCTCGGGAAGGTTACAGCATCGCTGCACAGCTCAAGCGTCTTCGTTCTTACTGTCTGGCCAGAGGTTGGACCGTCGCCAACGAGTACGTTGATGACGGCTATAGCGGCAGAAGCCCGGAGCGTCCTGAATACAAGAGGATGATGCACGACAAGGACATCTGGGATGTGATCGTGGTCCTCAAGATGGACCGTATCCACCGCAACAGCCGCAATTTCACCATGATGATGGATTTCCTTCGCTCCTGGAACAAGGAGTTCAACTCCACCCAGGAGAACTTTGATACCACCACCGCCATAGGACGTTTCGTGATGGACACCGTTCAGAGGATAGCGCAACTCGAAAGCGAGCAGATCGGGGAACGGGTGAAGGTGGCCATGGTCCAGAAGGCCTTGGAGAAGAAAGGCCATCTGGGATGTCCAGAACCCTACGGATACAGATACGTCGACGGACAGTTGCTCATTGACGATTCAGAGGCGCAGGTGGTCGAGAACATTTTTAAAATGTCCGCGAACCTCTGTTCACTGGGCCAGATAGTGGAAGGGCTCAACGGATCCGGAGCCCCTACCAAGAACGGAGGGCAGTGGCAGAGGGCCACGGTGCATGGGATACTGACCAACAGGATCTATCTAGGTGAGATGGTCTGGGACGGCATAGTTCAGGAAGCACCCCACCTGAAGATGATCGACCCTAAGCTTTTCAAAGAGGTCCAGGAGAATTCAGCGCAAAGAATGAAGTCCAGGCGCAGCCCCAAGCGCATACCTGCCAAATCACTCTTCCGGAGCGAGGCGCATGCCTAGGGTGGCCATATACACCAGGGTATCCACCGAGGACCAGGCCAAGGAAGGTTTCTCCCTGGCCGCCCAAAAACAGCGCCTTGAAGCTTATTGCGATGCCCAGGGTTGGGACATCGCCGATTATTACATTGATGACGGTCATTCGGGACGAAACACGCGAAGGCCAGCATACCATAGGATGATGGAGGAGCGGGAAAAATGGGACATCATCCTGGTCATGAAGATGGACCGTATACACCGCAACTCCAAGAACTTCATGATAATGATGGAGAACCTGGAGAAATGGGGGAAGAAGTTCAGCTCGATGAACGAATCCCTGGACACCTCCAACGCCGTTGGCCGATTCGTGGTGGACATCATTCAGAGGATCGCCCAGCTGGAGAGCGAGCAGATCGGCGAACGCACGTACATGGGCATGAGGCAGAAGGCGGAATCTGGCCAAGGGATCCTCGGTTTCCGCGTGCCTTATGGATACCGGCTGCGAGAAGGGATGCTGCACGTCGATGAGACCGAGGCTCAGGTGGTTCGCACGATCTACGATAGGTATCTGGCCGGTCAGACCATGGAGATGATCGCCTGGGGACTGAACAGGGATGGGGTCACGACGCGCACCGAGGGCGAATGGACCGTCTGGTCGATAAGTCGCATTTTACACAACCCAGTTTACGCTGGTTACCTGAGATGGGAAGACCTCGTCATATCTTCCCATCACGTTCCCATCGTGAACCTAAGCACTTTTAACAAAGTACAGGTCCAGGCAGCGTCCAAGGTCAAGAATCCCAAGCACGCCAAGGCCAAACTTCTTCCGCTGAACCCTGAATGATCCAAGATCAAAATTCGCTGCCTAATGGTCCATTATTCACAATCGGGGAAAGTTAACATAATTAATTTATAAGGGGCTTATAAACTAGTTTCATTATATTTATATGTTATCTAAAATTTAGACTGTTAAGTGACTGATCAACGATTTGATTTGATTCGGTCCATAAAAAAATCAATTAACACTGGTTAATCGATAAAGTATATATTATCTACCCTAGCGGATACTTTAAACAGGATTGTGAGAGCAATCCATAGGGACAGTCCGAAGGGAGAGGGGATCACAAATGGGAGAGATATCTTCAGATGTAATGAGGCTGCCAGAGAAGGTTGCCTCACTGGCATCTGGTTTTAGACCTCGTCCTTTCTTTATGTCCACAGAAAAGGAGAGATGTAAATGGCAGAAGAAAGCAACGTACACATCAAGGTAGCTGGCGCCGAGGTACTGGGACTATTCCTGGTCGGCGGCATAGCGATCTTGGTCGGATTGTATGGTTTGGAAGTCTTCAACGACTTGAGCGTGATCGCAGGGGTCGCTGGATTGGTTGGATTGGGCCTGTTCCTGACCACCATCATTGCGTACCTTAACGAGAACATACTGGTTTCGGCCGCATTCGGTATGTTCAGTGTGTTCCTGATGGGATTCGCAGCAATGGCTGGCCCGGTTCTGACACCAGGAAACCCCGAGGCGTACCTCGCCGCTGAGTACTGCACCATATTCGTCGGTGTCGGCCTGTTGTTGGTCGGTATAGTATCCTTCGCTCAGCCGGTCAAGATCCTGCCCATATTCCTCATCATCGCCGCCCTGGCCTTCATATTCCTGGGTCTGTGGTTCGACATGGGTGATGACGTCAGGATGATCGTTGGAGTGCTCTGGACCATCGCAGCCCTCCTGGCTATGTACATGGCTACCGCGATCGCCTTCCTGGTGGTCAAGGGAAAGCAGGTACTGCCGCTGTTGGTCAAGGCCTGAGCGGGAAACCGACACCAAACCCTCAAACCCTTTTCCAATTCTAATTTTTACAAAAGTTGAACATCCTCGATGGCCATTCTTCTTGCATGACCGGGGACCGCGCCCGCTGGTGCTGCGAGGATCTGAACGAGGCGACCGAGCTGACCTCCAAGCGTAACAAGCAAGGGATCCGTTGCATAATCGATCCCCTGGGAGAGCTAGCCAAGGACGATGCTGCGGCCGATAACGCGTTCTCCGCGGCAATCCATACCATCGAAGCGATTTCTGATCATGGGCTGTACGCCTCGGTCGCCCTGAAACCGACCGCGCTAGGCGCAGCGTACGATCTCGATGGGTGCATCATCAAAGCAAAAGAAGTTACACGACTGGCCTGGAAACAGGACATAGGAGTGGAGCTGGATATGGAGGCCCGCAAGTATGTGGACGAGACGCTCCGCATGGCCACCGACATTGCGCGAATGGGGTCTGGACCGATCAGCATCGCCCTCCAGGCATATCTTTACCGAACTCCTATGGACGCCAGACGAATGGATATGGCCGGGGTGAAGGTGCGGCTGGTGAAGGGCGCTTACGCCGGTGACATGAACGACCTCGATGGCATAACCTCAGCCATGATGGACAACATTGATCTGCTCGCCACCATGGGAAGACCTTTCAGCATCGGCACTCACGACCCCCGGATCATCGAGCGCATTTGGAAGAACCGGGGATTGAAAGGACTATTAGAAGTAGGCATGCTCAAAGGGCTCGGAGATGAGACAAAGGTCAAGCTAGCCGGTAAGGGGTGGTCGATCGCCGAGTATGTTCCCTACGGCAAGGATTCTCATGCTTATGTGATGAGGCGGGAGAACTATCTCAGGAACCTAGGCAAGCTTGGGCTCGAACCCTGCCCGTAACGGTTCCAACTCTTCTTTTTTTTAGTTAACAATGGTAAATTTTGGCGAGTCCCGTTTTTTAACGTAAAACCTGGGCTTAGAACCCGATTTTCACCCCTTTCAAGTTGATGTTAGGGAGTCCGTCGCATACAAATTTGAACTGGTCTGTACAATAAACTATGAAAATCTATGATAATATTGTAATAATTAAAAATGATAGAAAAATTGATATCTATAATTGCTATTTAATTATCTATAACCATTAAATAATTAGTTATAATATTACTATATGTAACAATATTCCTATGGTGATTGCTATGTCCGAGGGAAAGACCACTATACAATTGACCGAGGCGACTAGGGACCGGGTCTATAAACTGAAGTTCCGGCGAACCTACGACCAATTTCTGAACGAGCTTTGTGATCTGTACGAGGCGGAGGAGAAAAAGGGCCAAGGAATTTGACCAAATCTCTTATTATAACGTTTTATGTTAATTAATAATATGTAGTTTAACTACATACTAAAATAATAAATTATTGTAATTTACTACGTGCTTTTTATTAGATTTTTCCTGCTTCGACCAAGAGAAGAAGAATTAATTAGTCATTAGTTCCCATAAGAAACCCAGTGATCAACTCATGAAGGCAAGCATCGAAAAAGCATTGAACGACCAGATAAACGCCGAGATATACTCTGCCTATCTGTACAAGTCCATGGAAATGTACCTGCAGTCTATCGACCTTCCCGGAATGGCGAACTGGATGAACGTGCAGGTCCAGGAAGAGCTGGCACATGCCGAGGGATTGATCCAGTTCGTCAATACTCGTGGCGGACGCGTTATCTTGACGGCCATCGAAGCCCCGAAGAAGGAATGGAAGTCCGCCGCCGAGGTTTTCGCGGATGCTTACGACCACGAGTCCAAGGTCGTCACGGTAAAGATACACAAGTTGGTCGATCTGGCCATCAAGGAGAAGGACCACGCCTTCAACCAGTTCCTGCAATGGTACGTGGCTGAGCAGGTCGAGGAAGAGGACAACACGTCCACTCTGGAGAGGAAGCTGAAGAAGATCGGCGACCATGTCCCAAGCCTGATGCAGGTGGACGCCCAATTAGCTGCCAGGGTTTTCAGGACACCAACGATCCCTGGAACGGCAGTAGGCGTAGTAAAATAAAAAACAAAAAAGCAGGGGGAGTTACCCCCCGGTTAATTTTCTTAAATCTTTTAAGGAACCAGTACCTTGTTGATCACGTGGATGTATCCGTTACGGCACTTGATGTTGCCGCGGATAATGGTGGCCCCGGCTACTTTCATTAGCCCCTTAGCTTCAATTGCCAGCTCCTTCTGGTCTGAAGCGACGACGCTTGTCTTGGCTGCCACTTCCTCGTAGGAAAGCGCACCCTCCACAACATGGTGGGATAGCACAGCTTTCAACTGAGCTTTGTCCTTCAACAGGGCTTCCACCGTTCCATCAGGCAGGTCGATGAATGCGGAGTTGTTAGGGGCGAA
>JBFYNB010000055.1:0-11102 GCA_041304605.1 Methanomassiliicoccales archaeon | reverse complement strand
AACGCCTTCCTGGCCGCCCGCATATCCCTGGTCAACGAGCTCGGAAATCTGTGCAAGTCGTTGGGACTGGACTTTCGCGAGGTGGCCAAGGGCGTGGGCATGGACCCCCGCGTAGGCCCGCTGTTCCTCAAGGCCGGCTGCGGCTTCGGCGGCTCCTGCTTCCCCAAGGATGTCAAGTCGATCAGGGCGCAGGCACGCTCGCTCGGCGTCCGCACGGACATGCTGGACGCCACGCTCTCCGTGAACGAGATGCAGCCCCGGAAGGTCGTCGAGCTTCTGGAGAAGCGCACCGAGGTGTACGGAAGCACCGTGGCCGTCCTGGGCCTGGCGTTCAAGCCCGGCACGGACGATATCCGGGAGGCGAGCTCGCTGACCGTGGTGGCCGAGCTTCTGCGCAAAGGGGCTCGCGTACGGGCATACGACCCGCAGGCCATGGACAATTTCCGACGCGAGTTCCCGCAGATCACCTACTGCGCCTCGGCCAAGGATTGCCTGAGAGGCGCTGACTCGGCATTGGTCCTGACGGAATGGCAGGAGTTCTCCGACCCTTCGCTTTACGGCAGCATGCTGGTCGTCGACGGCCGCGGCGTGACAAAAACCAATAACTACGAAGGGATATGCTGGTAGTCATGAAGGCGGTCATTCCGGCGGCTGGATGGGGTGTGCGTTTTCTCCCGCTGACCAAGGAGCAGCCCAAGGAGATGCTCCCGGTCATCGACAAGCCGGTCATCCAGTATGTCGTAGAGGAAGCGGTAAAGGCCGGCATAAGGGACATCATCATCGTCACCGGCCGGCACAAGCGGACCATAGAGGACCACTTCGACCGGGCCTTCGAGCTGGAGAGCATCCTGAAGAACGGGAACCGCAAGGCGTTGCTGGAGAGCATCAGCGGACTGCACGAGATGGCCGATCTCCATTACATAAGGCAGCACGAGCAGCGCGGCCTGGGCGACGCGGTCTACCAGGCAAGGCACCATGTTGGCGACGAGCCGTTCGCCGTCATGCTCGGGGATACCATACACGTTTCCGAGGTGCCGGTCGTGAAGCAGCTCATGGAGGTCCACGCCCGCACCGGTAAGTCGGTCATCGCCGCGGAGCGCGTGCCCGGGGAGAAGGTCAAGGACTACGGAGTGCTGGACGCCGTCAAGATAGGCGACCGCCTGTACGATATAAAGGACCTGGTGGAGAAGCCGAAGCCGGAGGAGGCCCCCTCCGACCTGTGCATCGCCGGAACCTACGTATTGACGCCGGGAATATTCGAGTGTCTGGAGAACACGCCGCCCGGTCACAACGGGGAGGTGCAGCTCACTGACGCCCTGCGCCTGCTGCAGAAGAAGGAAGGCATGCTGGCCTGGGAGTTCGTCGGCAAGCGGTACGACATAGGGGACATCCCGGGGTGGCTGAACTCGCAGCTGGAGCTCGCCCTCACCCATCCTGTCTACGGTGAGAAGCTCAGGCAGCGCATCCGGGAGCTTAACGAACGGGAGCACTTCCTCTGATCAGGACGGGATCAGCAGCAGCGGCCTGGTAGAGCCTTTGACCACCTCTTCCGAGGTGGACCCGATGGTGGCTCCCCTGAGGTAGCCTTTTCCTGTCGTTCCCAGCACGATCAGCGTGGCGTCGATCTCCCGCGCCGCCTCCAGGATGTTGTATGTCGTCGTACCAAAATGCAGGTGCACGTCGATGTCGCAGTCCTTGGCGTCGAGCTTGCGCTTATACGCCTCCATCTTCTGCTTGACCTCCTGGAAGCGCTTGTCGTCGGCCATGCTGTACTTGGAAGATTGAACGACGTGGAAGAGCGTCATCTTCTGCGCCCCGGCGTCGATCAGCTGCTGTACGAAGGGCAGCATGACCTTGGAGGCCTTGCTCAGATCGATGGTCACCAGTACCCGGTCGAGCAGGGCAGGGCACTTTTCACAATAGCCCTCCGGGTCGTCGCTGGCCTCCAACGGGAACTTGTCCAGAAGAACAGGAAGCCGGGAGCGGCGTATGACGCCCAGGGATGTGCTCCCCACGATGAACTCCCTGACCCTCCCCTTCCCGGAGGCGGCCATGGCGATCATGGTCACCTGGTGCGATTCAGCGGCCTTCAGGATGGCTGGCGCCGGCTCCTTGCGGACCTCGGTCACCAGCTTGTGCCCGAGACCGGCCTTGCTTATCCTCTCCTCCATCACCTTCAGCAGGGGGTCCCTCTTGGAGACGTGGTCCAGGGCGGAGTAGATCATGACCTCCTTCACGCCGTACCTGTCCATGCGGGTGGCGATCTCGACCATGGTCATGGACTGCGGGGAAAGGTCCACCGGGACCAGGAGCTTTTTGAACATGAGACGATAATGTAACCCAGAGACTAGGATATTAGGCTTTTTCCCTTGATCAAGGGAGGGGCATTTTCAAGAAGGTACCCGCAACCTTGATGTCCGAGCATCTGTTCACCGCATTTCTGGAACGCCGAAATGACCGCTGCCATGGAAAGACCCGCTGACCGACGGACCGGGGCTGTGCTGACGACCCTGTTATCCAGCCTGATGCTTGGAACGTCCTACGTGGCGGTCAAGATGACGGTCGGTGACGTGAACCCGTTCCTGCTGGGAGCGGCCATCATGGCCGTCGGTTCCGCCGTTCTGCTGGCCTTCATGCTACTGAAAGGCATGCTGGACCCGGCGATGCTGAGACGTTGGGAGTTCTGGGCCGGCCCGATCATCAACATCGGGGTGGTCGCTCCCGTCTACGTCGGATTGACCATGACCACCGCTTCCGCAGCCGGCCTCATAATAGGCACCAACGTGGTGTTCGTGGCGCTCTTCAGCAAATTACTGTTCGGGGAACGGCTGGGCAGGAGACGGTTGTTCGGACTGACCATAGCCCTGCTGGGATTGATCACGCTCACCACCCGCTGGGACCTTTCACTGCTCGATGGCTCCCGGATGACCGGCAACCTACTGGTCCTGGTTTCCGCGGTGTGCATCGGGGTGTCGGTGGTCACCTCCAGGATAGCGCTGCGCAATCTTTCCGCGGAGCAGTGGAGCCTCAGCCTGCACCTGCTGCTGCCGCCGGCGCTCCTGGCGCTGTACTTCCTGGTCCCCATGGGCGGCGGACTTTCCTCCGTGAATGTTCCTGCCGTGCTGTTCATCGGCATAGTTTGCACCACCGTGCCGACGGTGCTGTGGACCTCGGCCCTTAAGCACATCAGCGTGGTCACCTCAGCTACCATACTCATGGTCGAGTCCGCTTTTGCGGTCTTCCTTAGCTGGATATTCCTAGGCGAGGTCATCGACGCCTACGTGGTCGCGGGCGCGATGATGATACTCGCCGCCATACTGTTGATGGCCAGATCTGAATGAGATCATCGATCTAATCAGAATTCAGATGATAACAGAAGAAGGTTAAAGGGTTTGGAGCTTGGAAGCGGACAGGAAGAATTACTTCTTCTTCTTGTCATCCTTCTTCTTCTCACCCTTGGCACCGCACTTTCCGCAGGACATGCTTGACCTCCTATGGGGGAGACCCACGCAAATACAATTGGAGCGGTCCATATATTAAGTTAATCTTGCAAGTAAAATAAATGTTAAAAAATTACCCGAAAAATAACACGATGCTGGCGATATTATTACGCGGCCTTCATCACGGATGTGACGTTCCTTGGTTACCTTGGCCGATAAACCCGCCGTGATAATCGTTCAGAAAAAACATGCTGGCTAACGGTGATTATCAAAAATCAAAAGTGATTCTGTGAAGATTCGATTTAAATATCGCCCTCGGCCCTAGGTTCTGACGTGGTAAAGATGCACGTCTTAGAGACCTCTAGACTGCTAACGGAGGAATACACCGCCAAGATCCTCATGGCCACCATGGGACGGGCCAAGAGCGCCTTCGAGCTGAGCGATGCATTAGGAATTCCGATAGCAGCCTGCTATCGTAAGATCAGGTTGCTCGAGGAAGCAGGACTGATCAAGTGCAGCGAAAGGCGCCTGACCCAGTCTGGGAAGCGCATGAGCATGTACAAGTCAATGGTCCGAAACGCCAACATATCGTTCGAGCGCAACAAGATCCGCGCCCGCATCGAGATGGAGGACGGAAGCAGCACCGACGACTGCCTGGACATAGACCTGGGAATGATGTTCAAGGAGACCCACGCCTGATCGGCCGGTCTCCCCTCTCCTTTTCTTTTTTTATTCTAATAATAATTTGATGATTCTTTATAAGAATCACATAACGCAAAAAAATCGACAATTCCAGTAGGATTAATGGCAAATTATAATTAATTCCGCTCGTGCTATGCGTTTTCCACAATCTTTATTAATCATCTTACGGAAGGAGGGCCGGTGATTTGCCCTTATCCGGCAGGTTCCCGATCTAGGAGGAAGCGGCTAATGAGCGACGGAAATACCATCGAGAGCGTAATGGAGGAGGTGCGGCGTTTCCCGCCCTCGAAGGAGTTCAGCGAGCAGGCGCACATAAAGAGCCTTGAGCAATACCAGAAGATGTACAAGGAGTCCGTATCGGACCCTGAAGGCTTCTGGGCCAAGATGGCCTCCGAGGAACTGCACTGGTTCGCCAAGTGGAACAAGGTCCACAGCTGGGACAGGGAGAACGCCATCATAAAGTGGTTCGAGGGAGGAAAGCTGAACGTCTCCTACAACTGCCTGGACCGCCACCTGGAGAAAGGCCGAAAGAACAAGGCGGCCATAATCTGGCAGGGAGAGAACGAGGATGACGTGAAGATATACACCTACCAGCAGCTGCACACCGAAGTATGCCGCTTCGCCAACGTCCTGAAGTCATTGGGAGTGCAGAAGGGTGACCGCGTCTCCATGTACCTGCCCATGATCCCCGAGCTCGCCATAGCCATGCTGGCCTGCACCCGCATTGGCGCGGTGCACAGCATCGTGTTCGGCGGATTCAGTTCCGAATCGCTCAAGGACCGCATCGCAGACTGCGGGTCCAAGGTCCTCGTCACCGCCGACGGCAATCACCGCGGCAGCAAGTTCGTTCCGCTCAAGACCAACGCCGACGTGGCGTTGGAGAAGGGGACGTCCGTGGAGAAGGTCGTCGTTGTGAAGCGGGCCGGCGCGGAGTGCCCGATGGAGCCCGGACGGGACATCTGGTGGCACGATGAGATGGCCAAGGCCGACCGTTCCTGCGAGCCGGTGTGGTGCGACGCGGAGGACCCGCTATTCATCCTGTACACCTCCGGTTCCACCGGAAAGCCCAAGGGCGTAGTCCACAGCACCGCCGGCTACCTTCTGGGCACCTCTGTCTCCTTCAAGTACATATTCGACTACCACGAGAACGACACCTACTGGTGCACGGCGGACATAGGCTGGATAACGGGGCACAGCTACATCGTCTACGGACCGCTCTGCTCCGGCGCCACCACGCTGATGTTCGAGGGCATCCCGACGTATCCGCAGGTGGACCGCTTCTGGAACATCGTGGAGAAGTTCAAGGTGAACATTTTCTACACCGCGCCTACGGCGATCCGCTCCCTGATGAGGGAGGGCGAGAAGTGGCCGCAGGGCCGGGACCTGAGCTCGCTGCGCGTGCTGGGTTCCGTCGGCGAGCCGATCAACCCCGAGGCCTGGATGTGGTACCACAAGTACGTCGGCAACGAGAAGTGCCCGATCATGGACACCTGGTGGCAGACGGAGACCGGATCCATTCTTATCACCCCGCTGCCCGGGGCGATAACCACCAAGCCTGGCTCGGCCACCCTGCCCTTCTTCGGCGTGGCGCCGGAGGTGGTCAAGGACGACGGCACCAAGGCCGGAGTGAACGAAGGGGGATACCTGTGCATAACCAAGCCCTGGCCGTCCATCATGCGGACGGTGTGGGGAGAGCACGAGAGGTTCAAGGAGATCTACTGGGTCCGCTTCCCAGGGAAGTACTTCACCGGGGATTCCGCCCGCTGCGACAGCGAGGGATACTACTGGATCATGGGCCGTGTCGATGACGTGATCAAGGTGTCCGGCCACCGCATCGGAGCGGCCGAGGTCGAGTCCGCCCTGGTCTCGCACCACAACGTGGCCGAGGCGGCGATCGTTCCCGTACCGCACGCCATCAAGGGAGAGGCCATCTATGCCTTCGTCACCCTGAAGAGCGGGGTGGAGGAGACGGAACAGCTGCGCAAGGAGCTGGTGGCGCACGTTCGCCGGGAGGTCGGCCCGATAGCCACCCCGGAGGTCATCCAGTTCTGCCCCGGCATGCCCAAGACCCGCTCGGGCAAGATCATGCGCCGCATCCTGAGGAAGGTGGCGACCGGTACCGCTGAGGAACTGGGCGACACCTCCACCCTGGCCGACCCCGGGATACTGGACGTCCTGATCCAGGGTTCCCGCGCCCTGCACAAGAAATAGGCCGAAACCCCTTTCTCAAAACCTTTCTTTTTTTACTTTCCCTTGAGCTCCCCGCCGATGTAGGAGAACATCTTCTTCAGGTTGATCAGGTCCAGGAAGTAATCTAAGTCCTTCCGGGTGAACTCCTTGACCGCGGCCAGTACCGCCAGGAACACGGCGAAGGCCACCAGCCCGAAGATGGCAAGGGTGTAGAAGCGATCTATAGAAATGAACAGGTCGAGGACGAACATCGCCCCGGCAGCCGCCAGACCGGCCAGCAGCTGCAAGGCCAGCCGGACGTTCGGAACGGTGCCTGTCAAGCGGTAGACGGTGTACCGAACGATCAGGAAGCTGACGAAGTTCCCTATGAGCAGGGCCAGAGCGGCGCCCACGAAGGAAAGGCCAAGGCCGAAGCCGGGTATTAAGAACAGCATCAGGGAGATGTTCATCACGACCGTTATTATCGTGATCCGGGCCGAGAGGTCCGGACGGCCGACGGCTACGATCTGGGAGCTGTGCACGGCGTTGATCATGGTGATGAAAGTGGTGGCCACCATGATGCCTATGGCCCTCCCGGAATCGATGTACTTCGGGCCGAGAAGCACCTCGCAGACCTCGTAGGGGAACATCATGATCAGGATGGTGACCGGCAGACCGATCATGGCTATGTATCTCTCAGCCTGCTTGGAAAGGGCCCGTATCTCCACCAGGTTCCCCTCCTTGTGCAGTTTGGAGAAGGAGGGGAAGGTCAGGGTCGAGACGGCCGTGCTGATCGTGGCGAAGACGCCAAGGAACACCGCCGGTGCGGCGTAGAGGCCGACGTCAGTGGGATTCCAGAAGAAGGTGATGAGCAGCTTGTCGGCGGTCCCGCTCACCGTGCTGATCACGGTGATGATGAGCAATGGCAGGGCGAACGTGTAATAGGAGCGGAGGAGCACTGGCCGCGTCCATTTTATCCTCTCCCGCAGAAGAAGGTACATGGAGGTGACAAAGACCACCGCCGATCCGACGAGATACGCCAAGGTCAGTTCCATGATGCCCATGTAGTTGAGCGCCACGAATATCACCAGAGGCACCCGGACCAGCGGTTCGATGAGCGTGGCCAATGGCATCTTGGCCATCTCCATCCGGGCCTGGAAGGTCACGGTGGCTATGCCCGACAGGTCGTAGAGCACCTGATATAGGATGAACAGCAGGATGATGTCGATGCTGGTGCCAGCCAATGCGTTTCCCAGCACCGTCGTCCAGACGAAGATGGACACGAGTGTGACCAGCACCATGAACCCGGTCAGGACCACCTTGATGAAGGCGAAGGTGCTGATGCATTCGTTCGGATCGGCGCCTTCGGAGATCCGTTTCACGTGAGCGCTGCTGAAGCCCAGGTCGGCCACGGCGTTGAAGGTGGCCACCAGGGCCATGGCCGCGGTGACCGTTCCGTAGATGTCCGTCTCCAGATATCTGGTGATGAAGTACAGTCCCACATAGGCCAGGGCTGCGGATATCATCTTCGATAGGAAGAGAATGAACGACCTTCGGCCTAGCACGTGATCGCCTGGAAAGATGCGCTTGGATATTTAACTGTGCGTCGGTTCACTCTTCCTCCCACTTGGTGATCAGCACGGCCACGATCACGAATATCACGCCGATCACAGCCACCACCGCCAGGTTGAAGTAGGCGCCACCCAGGTTGTCGTAGACCATGGCGTCCCTAAGCCCCTGGCTCATGTACGTCAGCGGCAGTACCGCCGCGACCTGCTGCAGGTAGGAGGGCATCATCTCCAGCTGGAAGAACGTCCCGGAGAGGAACATCATCGGGAAGGTGATGGCGTTCGCGGCCATGCTGGCCGTCTCCTCGTTCTTCACGAAGCGCGCCACGATCATGCCCAGGGCGGAGAACATGGCGCTCCCGGCCACGATCATCAGGATGACCGGCAGGTTGACGGTCATGTTCATTCCGAAGATGAGGACGCCAAAGCCCATGATCACCGCCAGGGTCAGGAAAGATATGAACAGGTGCCACAGAATGCGGGAGAGCAGCCATTCGAACGGCGTCATCGGGGTTGTGGCCAGCTTGCGGAATATCCCGTTCGCCCGGAAGCGGGATATGGTGCCCTGGACGTTGAAGACGCAGGTGGTCATTATGGTCAGGCCGATTATTCCTGGAACGAAGAAGTCCAGGAAGGTGAAGCGCTCCTGCACTATGCTGCCCATCTCGATGACGATGCTCTCCTCGCCCCCGGCCATCTGCAGGTTGAAGGCGTTCACCACTCCGTTCACCGCGTTGAACACCGTCCCGGAGGTGGAGACCGTCTCGTCCAGGCGCAGCTCGACCGGGGCGGTCACGTTGCTCGCCAGATTGCTGGAGTAATTGGCCGGGATCACCAGGACGTGCGCCAGCGAATTGTCCTTGATGTGCTGGTCCAGGTCGGTCGTCGGTGAAATGAACTTGAGCTTGATCATCCCGGTTTCGTTCAGGGCGGCCAGCAATTGCTGTGAACCGGGACCTTCGTCCAGGTTCTGCACGTTGAGGGTGACCGCCTCCGACCCCATGTTGGAGAATATGGCCCCGAAGATGATTATCAGCAGCAGTGGGAAGGCGAACACCCAGAACAGGTTGCTCTTGATGCGGAAGAAGGACCTGGCCTGGCCCTTCAGGTCCACCAGGACGTGCTTCGGCCTCATTGCTCCGCCTCCGCCAGCTTCTTTCCGGTGAGCTTGAGGAACACGTCCTCCAGGGTGGAGCCTTTTATCAGCACCTCTTCGTACGTCACCTCGGACGCGGACAGAAGGCCGATGAGCTTGGGCAGCGAACCTTTGTTCTCCATCCTGACCAGAAGGTCCCCGTTGTTGGCCTCGTACATCATTCCGGCGGAGCGTACCGCTTCCGTCGCGGCGGCGTTGACGCCCTTCACGACGCAGGTGCTTCCGGAACCGTGCTGGTCGATGATCTGCCTAGGAGTGCCCAGGGCGATGAACTTGCCCTCGTTCATGATGGCCACGTGGTCCGAGAGAACCTCGGCCTCCTCCATATAGTGGGTGGTGAGTATGACCGTCTTGTTCTGGGACTTGAGCTTTCTTATGATCTCCCAGACCTCTCTCCTCGCCTTGGGATCGAGGCCGGTGGTCGGTTCGTCCAGGAAGATCAGGTCGGGGTCGTTGACCATGGCGATGGCCACCCCCACCCTCTGCTTGAGACCGCCGGACAGATTGGTGAACCAGGCGTCGCGCTTGTCCTGCAGCTGCACGGCCTCGATGAGCTCTTCGGTGGCTATGCGCTTGTCGAACAGCCCGCCGAAGTATTCGATGTTCTCCTTGACCGTCAGATAATCGAAGGCGTTGAAGGACTGCGGCAGAACGCCGATGCGCTTCCTGATATCCTTCTGCCCCTTCTCGATGTCGTGCCCGAGGATGCGCACCTCTCCCGATGTCTTCATCCTAAGGCATTCCATGATCTCGACCGAGGTGGTCTTCCCGGCGCCGTTCGGTCCGAGTATGGAATAGACCTCCCCGGCGTTGACGTCCAGGTCGATCCCGTTCACAGCCACCAGGTCGTCGTATCTTTTAATGAGGTTCCTGACCTCGATCACCGTCTCCACCAATGATCCCCCGTAAGGTGGGAAGGAATTTTTCTTTAAATATCTTGTCACGGGGAATTTTTCCAAGGTCAGAGAGGGCAGCATTTGTTATATCCGCCGATGACCATCTTGGTGGACATGAAGGACCGGTACGCCCGCCAGCTGTCCATTCCTGGATTCGGACCTAAGGCCCAGGAGAGGCTTTCCGAGGCGAGCGTGGCCGTGGTGGGCGTGGGCGGGCTGGGTTCCCCGGTGTGTCAATACCTGGCCGCGGCTGGCGTCGGCAGATTGATATTGATCGACGACCAGAAGGCCGAACCTTCCAACCTTAACCGCCAGGTCATCCACTTCGAGGAGGACGCGCTGCTCCCTCGCTACAAGGTGGAGTCGGCGCGCATGAAGCTGGAAGCGCTGAACTCCGACGTGGACATCGAAGCGTTGCCGATGAGGCTGGAGGAGGAGACGTCCTTCATCCTGGAGAACGCCGACCTGGCCGTGGACTGCCTGGACAATCCCAAGGGACGTTACCTGCTGAACCGGATATGCCTGGAGCGGAAGATACCCCTGGTGCACGGGGCGGTGGAGGGGTTTTCCGGTCACGTCCTCAGCATCGTTCCCGGCGGTCCTTGTCTGAGATGCGCCTTCCCCTCACTGCCGAACCGCTGGAGCGGCGTTCCCGTGCTGGGGGCGGCGGCCGGCGTCATCGGCTCGATGCAGGCGGCGGAAGCGATCAAGTTGATAACCGGGATAGGGGAGGCGCCCAACGGTCGCGCGCTGTTCCTGGACCTCAAGAGCTTCCAGGTGGACGAGGTCGTTTTCACGCGCAACCCGTCCTGCCCGGACTGCGGCTCACTTCGACCATAGGTCGATGGTGACCAGATAGGTATCCTCCATAAGCCTGGTCTCCACCTTCAGCCCGGTGCGATAGAAGAGGTCCAGCATGCGCATGTTCTCCCCCAGCAGCTCGGCGGTCAAGGCCTTTATCTTGCGGTCCCGGGCGATGGCGATCATCATGTCCATGAGCATCGTCCCGATCCTCTTGTTCTGCCACCTGTCGCTTACGGCGAAGGATATCTCGGCGGTGTTGGACACCTTATCCAGATCGTACATGGCGAAGGAGGTCATGGACCACACCCCGTCCTCGTTCACGAAACCGCAGACGGTCATCCTTGTATCGTAATCGATGTTCACGATG
>JBFYNB010000054.1:0-15345 GCA_041304605.1 Methanomassiliicoccales archaeon | reverse complement strand
AGGTGGTCGACCGCCTGCTCAAGGAGAACGTGCTCTTCGTTCCCAACCGCTCCTTCACCTCCTATTGCGGCATAGACTCGGTGGAGAACGATTTCTCGGTTCCACTGGTCGGTTCCCGCAACCTGCTGCGCTGCGAGGACCGCGGCGGCGAGAAGGACTACTACTGGGTGCTGGAACAGGCTGGAATGCCGTCCCCGCGCAAGGTGAAGAAGCCCGAGGACATCAGCGCTCTGACCATCGTCAAGCTGCACCACAAGCAGAAGAAGCTGGAGCGGGGTTTCTTCACCGCCTCCACTCCCGAGGAGTACTGGGAGAAGGCCCAGAAGCTCATCCGCGACGGGGTCATCGAGGAGGATTCTTTGGCCGACGCCCGCATGGAGGAGTACATCATCGGGCCGGTGTTCAACCTGGACTTCTTCTATTCCCCACTGGAGGAGAAGGGTTCCCGGATCGAGCTGCTGGGCATCGACTGGCGCTTCGAGTCCTCCCTGGACGGTTTCGTCCGGCTGCCGGCCGAACAGCAGCTGGCCTTGAACGACAAGCAGCGCATTCCCGAATACACCGTCTGCGGCCACAACTCCTCGACCATGCGCGAGTCGCTGTTGGACGGGGCGTTCGAGCTGGCGGAGAAGTTCGTGAAGGCCGCGGAAAAGCACTTCGCCCCCGGCATGATCGGGCCGTTCTGTCTGCAGACCTGCGTGGACAAGGACCTCAAGTTCTTCATCTATGACGTCGCCCCGCGCATCGGCGGCGGCACGAACGTGCACATGTCCGTCGGGCACCCGTACGCCAATTCCCTGTGGCGCCAGAGCGTCAGCACCGGCAGGCGCTTGGCCATGGAGGTCCGCAGGGCCATCGAGCAGGACCGCGTGGCGGAGATCGTGACCTGAGCGATACTTCGTAAACCCCTTTTCTGTCCTTATTTATCATAGTGGCCAGTATTGTTTTTTCGTTTGGATAACCTTTATAAAGAACAACACTATTCCGAGATAACCCGAGACTCAGTCAGCACTATAGGTGCGCCTATCGTGAGGGAGGGAAATAATGCAATCGAATAAAACCTGGAAGCTAGCGACCGGATTGATGGTCCTGATGCTCTTGGCCATGCCGCTCTTGGCGGTCATGCCCGCGAACGTCAGCGCCGCCACCGGGAACACTCTATCGATCAATGTGTTTGATAACAACGGCCCGGTTAGTGGAGCTACCGCCTCCCTCACTGAAGTGCGAAAGGCCACTGCTTACGCCGATACCTCGGACGACGGTGGGCTGCTGGAGTTCGCTCCCGCTCCCGGATACTACCGTCTGAAGATATCCGCCGCCGGCCACTACGATTACACCTACGAAGATGTCATACGCTTCGACGGTCAGAACAACGTCCCCCTAGGCAATGTCAACATGGCTTTGAAGAGTGCCGCTGACACCACTGTGACCTTCAACGTGACCTCTGGAAGCGCCGCCGTCAGCGGTGCCCTGGTCACCGTGAAGTACAACCACCTGGGCGACATGCAGACCATGACCTCCGGGTCCACCAACGCCTCTGGCCTGGTGGAGTTGGATGTCGCCTCCGCCGACTACATCGCGGTCATCAGCAAGGCCAACTACGTGACCAAGGAGGTCGCGTTCACTGCCCTCACAGACATGACCCTGAGCGTCTCCCTGAGCGCCTCGGTATCCTACAGCGGTACCGTGACCGTGAACGGGGCCGCCGCCAGCGGCGTCAAGGTCTACATGGTGGACAAGGTCGCTCCGCTCTCCGCCCCGAACGCCAAGATCCTCAGCCCGGTCGTTCTGAGCTCCAACTACTTCAAGTTCGACGCCTACCCAGGCGACTTCTATATGGTAGTTGACGCGAACAACGCCCTGGGCGAGGTATCCAGTGTCACCGTCTCGACCGCAACGATGGTCAGCGTGGACCTGGCAGTGCAGAACCTTCAGTCCGAGAAGAGCTCCTTCGCCTTCGCCGCCGACGAGTGGAACAGCGCGGTGCAGACCAAGACCATGACCCTGGACCGTGACTACACCATCCCGGGACTGGCCTATTCCTACCTGCCCAGCATAAGGATGCAGGTCGACCTGGCCCTAGGCAACGGCGATGGCCTGGTAAGCTTCGCTGAATCCACTGCCTTCGAGACCGTCATGGAATCCTTCGGTCCCCTGGACGTCACCACCGAGAGCATGATGACAGTGGCCTCCCAGATGTTCATCTCCGAGGACGCCGAGCCTGCATACACAGTCCTAGGATTGGGCGCCAATGTCGACAGCGTTGACGGCATAGTGATGAGGTCGGTAGCCAACTACGACTCCTTGGCCGCAATAACCAACGCCGGGGGCAGCTACGAGGTCAAGGTGACCACCAAGGCCGCCTCGTCCTCCATGGGCTACACCTACGAACTGGCGTTCCCCAGCGGCACTGACAAGTACGAGATGGTCAGCAACGTGACGACCAGCAGCACCATCGCCGTGTCCGGCTACACCACCGCCGTGGTCAAGTCCGGCTCCGTCGCCGGTTCCGCCACTCTGACCGTTCAGAAGTCCGTGGCCCCGACGGCCGCCGCCGCTATAGTCACTGGCGTTGACGCCTACAAGGTGATGAACGGCTCTACCTTCCTGCACTACATAGTGGCCGCCGGTAAGAACGTGACCTTCACCGCCGCTGGTTCCAGCGACCCCAACGGAAACCCGTTGAGCTACACCTGGGACTTCGGCGATGGAAACAGCACCACGATCAGCACCGTGACCGGAGTGCACGCCTACGAGACCGCCGCTCAGTACACCGTCAACCTGACCGTGACCGACCAGGCCGAAATGGTCGCCTACAAGTCCTTCAACGTGAAGGTCGACGGCGTCAGCCCGACCGTGGCCGCCAAGCAGAACGTCACCGTGCTCGGAACGACCCTGAACGTCGATCAGAACAAGGCGTACACCTTCAACAGCGCCGATTCCTACGACAGGCTGAACGCGACGACCGAAGCCGGTCTCATCGCCAGCTACAAGTGGGTTTGGGGCGACGGCAACACCACCACCGTGCTCATGGGCGAGAACCAGACCGTGACCAAGACCTGGACCACCGCTGGCGTCTTCACCATGTACCTGAACGTCACCGACGTGGCCAACCACACCTCCAGCAAGGCGGTCACCGTCACCGTGAAGGACACCGTGAAGCCCACCGTGAAGTTCTCCGTTAAGCTGAACGGCACCGTGGTCACCAGCGCCAAGGAGTTCCAGAACCTGACCTTCGACGCCTCGGCATCCAGCGATGCCAGCGGAATAGCCAGCTACTTCTGGGACTTCGGGGACGGAACCAACAGCACCCTGGCCTCCCCGGTCCACAGCTACTCGGAGATCAAGACCTTCACCGTGAAGCTGACCCTGACCGACAACGCCGGTAACGTGGCCAACACCACCTACAGCCTAAAGGTCGAGTCCTCGGCCCGTCCGGACCTCCGCGTCGGCGCCGTGACCTTCGATCCCACCAAGTTCGTCGAGGGCGAGGATGGATACATCTACGTCAACGTGACCAACGTGGGCACCGCCGAGGCCAAGGGCATATACGGTGAGCTGTACAAGGTGAACCTTGACGGCACCAGGAAGCTGCTCACCGATGTGAGCGTCCTGCTGGTCAACGACACTGAGGACGACGAGCTTCAGGTCGGAGAGACCGGCCAGCTGAGGTTCAAGTTCGCCTTTGATTCCAAGGGCGACTACACCTTGCAGGTGAACGTCAGCGCCAACAACGAGGTCGCCTCCAAGATGACCGACAACTCCGCCACCAAGTCCCTGACCGTGGAGGAGGCTGCCTGGAAGTCCTGGTTGCTCTACGGTGGAATCTTCGCCGTGATCATCGTCGTGGTGGTCCTCTTCCTGTTCAGGAAGAAGCTGCCCATGATGTCCGGCAAGAAGAAGGAAGCCGCCCCGCCGACCAAGAAGAAGTAGGCAAAACCTTTTACCATCCCTTTTCTTTTTATTTTTTGTAATGCTGCGCCTTGTTGACTCCGGACCCTGTCACCCTCTTTATTCAGTTGCGCTCGAGGAAGCGATATTGGAGTCCTGTTCCCAGGGGCTGATGCCGCCCACCCTGCACCTTTACATACGCGATAGACCGACGGTCTCCCTGGGCTACTTCGAGAAGTTGGAGGCGGCGGTCGATCAGCAGGTGCTCCTGGACGAGGGCGTGTTCCTCGTGCGCCGGATGTCTGGCGGAAGCACGATATACACCGATCAGGGACAGCTGATCTTCTCATTGACGGTCGATCAGGGCGCGATACCCAAGCCTGAGGACGCTTACGCCTTGACGTGCGGTGTCATCGTGAAAGCGCTGAGCTCTCTGGGCGTTCAGGCCGAGCACAAGCCTCCCAACGACATAATCGTCAGCGGCAGGAAGATCTCCGGCAGCGCCCAGACCCGGAAAAAAGGGATGCTGATGGTGCACGGCACGCTTCTGGTCGACACCGACCTGGACCGCATGATGCGTGTCCTCCGTCCGAGGCCGGACAAGCACTCCCGGACCAGGGAGCAGATGACCTGCCTGCGCGATGAGATCGGAAGCGCGCCGGACATGAACCAGGTCAAGGATGCCCTGGTCCAGGCGTTCTCTGAGGAGCTGGAACAGAGGGCGGTGTGCATACCGGTGAACGAAAGGGAGAAAGGAAGGGTAAAGACCCTCATCGAAGAAAAATACGGAAAGGAGGATTTCATCCTCCAGTTCTGATCACTGAAAGTTTTCCAGGTCCAGGAAGGCGAACTTCCTGCCGTCTATGAAGAAGCCGACCTTCTTGTGCAGCATGACCACGTCCTTGGCGTCGGGCATGACCACGCTCTGCACCGCCTTGGCGCCTTTCTTCTTGGCGTCCAGAGCAGCACGGCGAAGCAGCTTCAGGCCAACTCCCTGGCGGCGATGGTCCGGGTGCACTCCGATGTTCTCGATCCACAGCACCTTCTCAATGTTGTTGACGTGCTGTATGATCTGGGAGAACAGGAACCCGACGATCTGGCCCTTATCCAGGGCCACGTAGCTCATTCCGCCCTCGCGATAGTACTCGTAGGAGTCCTTGGTGGAGGCGCCCAACTGTTCCATGAGCTCGGCCGGCAGATCGTCCCAGTTCTTCTGCAGGGACCCTTCCAGGTATTCCCGGATGCAGAATAGCTCCAGCGTCCTCACTTGCGGTTTGTCGTCGTCCTTGAGCTTCCTTATGTCCACCATCACATCTCCTCCGGAGCCGCTATTCCCATGGTCACCAAGGTGTTTCGCAATGCCCAGCGGGCCGCTTCCACCAGACACAGCCTGGCGTCCTGATGCTCCGAGCGGAGCACCGGCACCGAGCCGTAGAACTGGTTCAGGGCCGAGGCCAGCTCGTGACCGTAGGTGGGGAGCATGTTTATGCGGCGTTTGTCCCCCGCCTGCCGAACCACTTCCGGGAACTGCGCCAGTATCCACACGAGCTTTCGCTCGTAGGGGTCTGTCAGAACCGATACGTCCGCGCTTTTATTAAAATCTCCCGCCTTGCGAAGTATGGAGCAGCAACGGGCATGAGCGTACTGAACGAAGGGAGCGCTGTTGCCCTCGAAGTTCAACGCCTCCTCCCACTTGAATATGAGCTGCTTTTCCGCTTGCACGCGGATGATGTTGTAACGGACGGCACCGACGCCGATGTCCCTGGCGATGCCGCGCTTCTTCTCCTCTCCCAGCTCAGGGCGGCGCGTGCTCACCTCCTGGTAGGCGCGTTCCACCGCCTCCTCCAGCAGGTCGTCCAGGTAGACCACCACGCCCTTCCTGGTGGACATGCGGCCTTCGGGAAGCGAGACGAAAGAGTAGTATATGCATTCCGGGGAACGGTCGAGGCCGAGTATCTTGAGCGCCGAGGCCAGCTGCTTCTGTCCCAGCTTCTGGTCCTCGCCCAGGATGTTCATCAGCTCGTCGGCCCGCTTGAACTTGTCCATGTGATAGGCGAGATCGCGGGTTGTATACAGCGTCGTACCGTCCTTGCGGGTGAAGAAGAAGCGGGTGTCCCGACCGTGCACGCCGAACTCCTCCAGATTGAGGTAGTAAGCGCCGTCGTCGATCTCGGCGTAGCTGGACGCCTTTAGCCTGTCGACCACTTCCCGGGCCGACCCGTCCAGGATGAACTGTGATTCGTAAGTGTAACGCTCCAGGAAGACCCCTATCCCGCCCAGGCTCTCCTTTATCCCGTCGAGCATGAGGTCCACCGTACGTCGAACTTCAGCTATGACGTCCGGGTCCCCCGCCTCGAACTTCTGGGTCATGACCGCCACATTGTTGGCGACCTCCGACGACGACTCCATCATCTTGTTGGCGGTCTGGTAATATCCCACCAGGCGGTGGTCGTTCTTGTCCCTGTCCGAAGGAGGAACATCCTTCTCCGTGAGGTGCGCCAGGGCCCATGTGAGAAGCACCACCTGCTTACCCACGTCGTTGACGTAATATTCCGTGCTGACGTCGTGCCCGCACATCTTCAGGCACCTGGCCAGAGTATCCCCGATCAGCGGGTTCCTGGCCCTGCCGACGTGGATCGGTCCGGTAGGATTCACCGAAGTGTGCTCCAGGAGCACCTTTCCCGGCCTGGGGTCCCCCTTACCGAACTCCTCCCGGCGCTGCAACGCGTCCCGGATGACCAGTTCGCTCAGCAGCGTTTCGTTGATCCGGAAATTGATGTAGCCCTTGTCGGCCCAGACCTTGCCGATCTTTTCGTCAGTTGTGATCAGAACGCTGAGCTCCTGAGCAATAACGGGCGGAGCCTTGCGCAGCTGCTTGGCGAACTGGAAGCACGGCAGTGCCAGATCGGCCATCTCGTGGTCCGGCCTCTCCAGGACCACCTCGCCGGTGAATCCCATCTTGCCGAGCTCCGCTGCTAATTTGGATATGATATGCTTCTCGAAATGACCCAGGGCGTCCATTTACCCACCTATGCTGAACCTTAGAAGTCCGGCTATGCCGCCGAAGGCCTTCAAAAGCATCTCCCCCTCTTCCGAGTCCGGGGAGATGAGCTCGACCCTGGTGCCCATGAGGCCGGCCTGGTCGAACAGGTCGTCCACCAGGTCCACGTCCTTGGTGACCGTCCCGACCGTTCCGCATTTGGGGCAGGTCATGGTGGTGCCCTCCGGACCCTTGTCGACGGTGAGCTCCAAGGTACCGCACTGAGGGCAATCCAGGGTGACCCTTCGCTTGCGCAGACCTTCCGAGACCAGCAGCACGTCGACCGCCCCGATCAGGATGGCGTTGCGTATCTGGTCCTCGCCGTAGACGGACAGGCCGTCGGACTTGCGTATCTCGTTCAGGAACTGCTGGAAGAGGCGCTTCTCCCTCATCAGGTCCAGGTCGTACAGCTTGTCCTTGGCCTTCTCCACCAGCTCCTTGAGGCCGTACTCGTCCGTGTAACCGATGTCGAAGGTGTCGACCACCTTCTTCGCCAGCTCATGATGGAGGTAGCCCTCCTTGATGAAGAACTCCTTGGATGGTCCGGGTCCACCGACCAGAATGCCCTGAAGCCCCTCTATGTTCAGGAAAGACTCGGTCATGATGTCGCTGACCTTCTTGTAATACTCGTTGGCGGAGATCTCGATGAGGCGCTCGAAACGCTGGGCCGATTGTCCGCCCATTCGGTGCTTGGACGGCACCAGTGAGTCCAGGTTGCGGATGACGTGAATGGCCTTTCCGCGCAGAATGCCGACGGTGGCCTCGCTGCGGTCTATGACCACCAGGCCGTAGACCTTCTTGTCCACCAGCATGCCCTCCAACGGCTCCAGGTAGAAGTCGGAGTCGCAGCGGTAGAGGAAGGTGGTGATGGGGTCCGGAGGCTCCAGCACATACTGGACCATCCTGGTCTGGTCACCGGTGGTCGATATCTCCCCCACGAAGAAGATGACGCCGTTCGCGGGAGGGTTCTTGAAGTACTTCAGGCGGGCCAGGATCGAGGATATCGCTCCCTGCACGTTCTTGCGGGTGCTGGCGGACTTTATGTTGGAGGACTGGGAGAACTCCTCGCGAAGGTAGGCGGCGACGTCGGAGATCACTTTGTTGGGGGGCACGTAAACTGATATGAGCTCAGTTCCTCGGCCCTTCAAGTTCCTAATCTCCTCCAGGGACCTTCTGAAATCGTACTTCTGACGATCGGAGAGGGTCTCGCCGGTTATTCCTTCCATAATCCAACGACCTATCCTTTTTTTAGGTGAAAACGGTTCACACTTATATCTGTTGGTATGCAAATGGACAAGGTCGTGGTCTCACTCGGTGGATCGGTCATCGTGCCAGATGATAACGATGACGCGTTTCTGAAGCGATTTTCCGAGATGATATCATCCCTCTGTGACCGTTATCAGATATACCTGGTCTGCGGAGGCGGGAAGATAGCCCGCTACTACATCAAGGTCGGGAGGAACCTGGGGTTGCCAGAGAACGACCTGGATGAGATGGGCATACTTTCCACGCGCATCAACGCCACCCTGGTGGCCTTCTCGCTCGGCGAAAAGTTCGTAGGAAAGGTGCCCGAGGACATCCTGGAGGCGCACCGCCTGGAGAAGAAGGGGAAGGTGGTGGTCATGGGCGGCACGGTCCCTGGTCACACCACTGATGCCGTCTCGGCCATGCTGGCCAAGGAGGTCAGGGCGGCCCGCATAATAAACGGAACATCGGTCGACGCGGCGTACACCGCCGACCCCCGCAAGTTCCCCGACGCGGAACGTCTATCGAGGATAACTCATCAGCAGCTCTACGAACTGGTGAACGTAGGATTGCACGGCGCCGGGCCCTCCAACGTGTTCGACCGCCTGGGGGCGCAGGTGGCCCGGGACAGCCACATCGACATCTACATCGTGGATGGACGAGACCTCAACGAGATGAGGGCGGCCATCGAGGGCAATCCCATCAAAGGGACGGTGGTTTCTGATTAGCCTGTTCTCCAAGGAAGGGGCCAAGGAAGGCAAGGAAAAGCGCACTACAAAGAAGGCGGAGAAGAAAGAACCGGCCGCTCCCTCCCGTTCCAAACCCCAATCCCAGATGCCCCAGGTCCAGCACGACGCCATCCTGGCCGGGGGGATGTTCACCATCATCGGCGGCATCCTCTTGCTGGTCTCCGCCCTGCTTCCCTGGGTGACGTTCGAGGGCGAACCGCTCATATCCCTGGACCTTATCAACTCGGACATCGTCTACACGGTGCTCCCGGCGGCCTCGGCGGTCGGAGGGCTGCTGGTAGCGCTAACCTCTCTCATACTGGTCAAGGTGTTCGTTTCCCGTAAGCCGCTGAACCGGCTTCCTCTGCTGCAGGCCCTGATCTCCATGGCCGGCGCCCTGCTGGTCATAGCCACGTTCCTGCTGGTCCGCCGGGACTACCAGGGATCGGACGCTCTTTATGGTGCGGGCGCATTCACCGACGTGGTCGGCGCCATACTGCTCATGGCCGGGTCAATGCTCATCCATTTGATGTCCGGGCATCGCCGGAAATCTTCTGCCACCGGGTTCAAAGCCCTGGCGGAAAGGAGCGACCAACCCTCCGGGAGAAAGGAATGGAAGCCCCCGGAAAGCTCCGTTAAGGCACCTGCCTGTCCTTCCTGCGGCGAGGAGCTGAGGCCCGGGTGGAAAGCGTGTCCCAACTGCGGCTACGCGCTGCTGTCGGACGAGAGGGAGCGCGGCAGGCTCTGAAGGTCCTCCAGGTCGCTTCCCTCCAGCACTTCGTATCCCGCCCCTTCCAGCAGTTCGCTGAGGCGCCTAGCTTCGGGTCGGGGGAACGATTTCTTGTGCACGTAGGCGGACCTGGTACCCGAGGCGGTCATGGCCTTTCCCACCATTTCCAGGATGTCCTGGTCCGTTCTCCCGTCCAGAACGTGTTTGGCCACCATGTGTCCGAAGCGGACCTTCTTGGCCAGGGTGACCTCGGTGAAGCGCGGGGCGTAATGTCCCCCGCCGATACCGACCACGGTGGGGCCGTCTGCCGGAACCCAGTTCAGCAGAGCCCCGGCCATTGCCTTGGCGGCGTCGACGTTGCCCCACTTGGTCTCATCGCTGCCAATTTCCACGTAAGTTGTCGGTAACTCAAGGAACGGCCCGTGATGGGTGACCTCGTAGGAGACCTCAAAGGGCAGCCCCTTGGCGCTCGATGAAAGGGCTCTGAGCAGTCCACTGAGGAAGGAAGGGGAGGCGGGAACCAGCGTACCTTCCCTGCCGCCGAAATCGGCCTTGCCGAAGTTGCCGATGGGATGCATGGTCAGCGTCGGTTTTCCTGAAGCGGCCCGGTGCTTGGACAGGAACACGACCTCTTCAACATCGATCCCAAGCGTCCGGCCGACCGTCTGATCGACATGATCGAGGTGCAGATGCAGATGGTCGATGGAGACCATCAGCATGTCGCGAAGCCGGTGGCACGGGTGTCCGAGGTACTCCCCTTCCTCCGACCAATCGGTGGCTTCCAATAGGCGATCACGGAGGTTGACGCTCGCCGGATCGGGAAGGCTCGCCACTAGCAGACGCATGGGACCGCCAAGCGGCTCAGGGAATATTACCGTTGCGGAAAACGTGTGGACGGCTACTTCTGATTATCAAAAATGCTACATGTAACCGTATTCAGTTTAATGTCCCGGCCCCTTCGATGTCCGGATTGATATGGCTACGCCCATCACGGTAGGGGAAAGGATCGTGCTGCATCTGGCCCAGTATACCAAGCATTCGAACGATTTTGACGCTCCGTTCGAGGTGAGCCAGGATGGCATCGGTGAGGCATTGCGCATCTCCCGCGCCCACGCCGCCATCGAGCTGAAGAAGCTCAAGGAGGCGGGTACGGTGACCGAGCGCATCGCCCACATCAGGGCCGGTCCCGTAAAGCGCAAGGTGTACTTCCTGAGCGAGGCTGGAGAGTCCAAGGCCAGGAACCTGAAGGACTTCGCCAGCCGCCAGGGTATCGAGATATCCCCTCTCCTGGACCTGAAGAAGTGCAAGGGAGAGGACCTGTGGGTGCAGCTGAACCCTGAATCTCGTTCGCTCATGGCCAAGGCCGCGGTGTTCCGCAAGCCTTTCCAACGGTCGGCGCTATGCACCACCTGCTGCTTGCCAACCGCAACTTGGAGGCGCAGATGCTACTATCCACCAGGGGCTGGCAGATGGCCTGCTCCGCCGGTCCGGAGCTTCTTACGTCGCTCAAGGGAATGGGGGACGTGTTGCCGCGCTACGCCAAAGAGGTTCGGAGAATAAAGGGGCAGGCGGCGCTTCGCAATTCCGATCTCAAGTTCGGCCAGCAGGTGGCCCAGGAGATGTTGTTGACAGGCGATCCGGCGGAAACCGTCGACGGCCTGGAGCTCAAAGGCCGAACGCTATTGCTGGAAGGCAAGGCCCAGGTGGCCCTGGACGACCTGCTTCAAGTAAAGAGAACAAAACCATCCCCTCTCCTCGATTGTGACATCGCCCAGTGCTATGGTCAGCTTGGCAGGAAGGACGAGGCGCTGCAATTGATCGAGTGCATCGGCCGCCGGGGTGGCATAGAGGACCCGGACGTGCTGGAAGAGGTCTACTACCGCAAAGGTCAGGTGTTGGCCTCGATAAACCGTTCGCAGGAGGCGATCGCCAACTTCAGCAAGGCCCTGGGGCTGGCCAGGCCGGGCGACAAGCGCGAGATCTACCGGGCCATGTCATCCTGCTACGAGAAGCTGGGAATGGAGGACAAGGCCCGCGAGTACTCCCGCAAGGCCATTAAAAGATAGGGCTCTGCCTGAGCATGTCCAGGTCCGTGACGTACAGCTCACGGATGTCTTTGAGGTTCCACTTCAGCATGGCCAGCCTCTCGAAGCCCAGTCCCCAGGCCAGCACCGGGTGCTTTATGCCCAGAGGTCCGGTGACCTCCGGTCTGAACACTCCGGCTCCGCCCAGCTCCATCCAGGAGCCGTTGTAGTAGATGTCCACTTCCAGCGAGGGCTCGGTGTAGGGGAACGGTCCCGGTCTTACGCGCACCTTATCGAAGCCCATGCGGTGATAGAAGTCCTTGAGCGTGCTGACCAGCATGTCGAAGCTCGCCCCCTCCTCCATGATGATCCCCTCGATCTGCTGGAACTCCGGGAGGTGGGTCATGTCGATGCTCTCGTTGCGGAAGATGCGGGAGATGCAGAACACCTTGGCCGGCGGGTCGGGATGCTTGGCCAGATATCTTATGGTGTTGACCGTGGTATGCGTGCGCAGCAAGGCCCTCTCGGCCTCCTCGCGGCACCAGGCGTAGCGCCAGCCTAGCGACCCGGTGTCCCCGCCGTTCTCATGCACCGCCTTGACCTTCCGGACTATCTCCTCGTCATCGAGAGGGAGCTTGCTCGGATTCTTCAGATAGAAGGTGTCCTGCAGGTCGCGGGCGGGATGGTCCTGCGGGGTGAACAGGGCGTCCATGTTCCAGAACGCCGGCTGCACGTACTCGTCGTCGATCTCGTTGAAGCCCATCTCGATGAATATGCGACGCACTTCGTCCGCAATCCTGGTGATGGGATGCTTCTTGGAAGGGTATTGGCATGGGGCGAAGGTCCGGATGTCGTACTTGCGGAAGGAGGCTCCTTTCCACTTGCCGGTCTGTATAAGCTCGGGCGTCAGCTGGGCCACCTCGTTGGTGATCTCCACGCCCTGGGCCACGATCTCCTGCCCCAGGCGGCTCAGGCAAAGAACCCTGGAAACCACCAGCTTGTCCTGCAGCACTCCCTTCCTTGCTTTCAGCAGGTCCAGGGCGGCCTTGTCCGCCTGGTCCTCGAAGATGTCTCCGTCGCCCATCTTCTTCAGCAGGGCCTCGTCCGGCATCTCCACGCCCAGGTTCTGGCGGCCCTCGTCGCTGAGGTGCAGCATCGGCTCCGCCCCGGACTTGTCCAGGCGTGCCAGCCGCTTCTTCATCAGCCAGCCGATGGCCATGGAGGATTCGTCCTTCCCCATGGCCGCCTCCAGGTCCTTGACGCCCAGCGATCCGTCCCTCTCCCCTATTAGAACGAGGGCCCTTCTCTCCGGCACGCCCTTCTCCAGCAATGAGCGGTCGCGCAGGGCGTAGGCCTTGCGGGCGCTCTCCTCTATTTCCACCACTCCCTTGGACTGAAGCCAGGAAGAGGCGTTCATAACTTCCACCAGCTGCTGGAAGTCTCCCGCCTCGAAGACCTTTTCCGGCGATGCCCTGCCCTCTAGCTTCTGCAGGGCCACCAGGACCTTCTTCTCGGAATGGCTGAGACCTTCCAACACCTCGGTGGCGTTCATGTGCTGGGAGATTTGGTCATCGATATAAGTTACTTATGGGCTTGGCGAAGGACGGGTCTTGCGGCCCCGGGCGACTTCTTGAGCGAGCTCCAGGAGAACTCCTTGCCCACCACCCCCTTGAGGTCGATCACAGGGGTGTCCGGAAGGGCGTCCAGGCCCTCGACCTTGAGCACGCGCCCATCGACCTCCAGCAGCTTCGCTCTGGTCAGACCTAGCGGGTTCGGTCGGCGAGGGCTTCTGGTCCCGAAGACCCCGGCCAACGGAATTTCTGGATCGCCACGGGGATGCATCTTAAGATCGAAGCCCTCGCTACGGTCAAACAAAAAGATAACGTCCAGCTCCTTCAGGTTCTCGATGAGATAGAGCCCTTCCTCGAACTCCGGGAGTATCTCGATGGTCGATACCGATCCCTCCACGGAGATCACCCAACCTATCGGTCTCAGCAGGTATCGGGGAGCAGGAACTCGTGGAGGCGCTCCTTGGCCTCCTCCCTCTTCCTCTGGTGTTCCTCGAGGAACTCGTTTATCCTCTGGGTCAGCAGCTGCTTGCACTCTCCGCACAGAATCTCCCCCTTGCGGCACCTTTCCGTAAGATCGTCCAGGGCCTTGTCGTCCTTCTCAAAGAGATAGTACTGGTACTTGAAGACCGAGCAGATCTCGGGACGGCCGCCGAGCTTGCGCTGCTCCTCGACCGACACCTGCCCGCCGGTGAAGGCGTTGCCGATCTTCTTCTTGACCTCCTTCGGCTTGTCTGTCGTGAATATCGTGGTCTGCGGCTGGGAGGAGGACATCTTGTCCGTTCCGGTGAGCCCCGGGAACATCTTGTTGTAGATGAGCGCTGGTTTCGGATATCCCAGCAACGGCGCCACGTCCCTGGCCACCCGGAAGTGGGCGTCCTGGTCTATGCCGCAGGGGATGAGGCAGGGCGTCTTCCTTCCGTACAGAGCGTCCTCGATGAAACAGGGGGCGGCCTGTATGCTGGTATAGAATATGCTCCCGATGTTGTGACTGTTCTCGAAGCCGAACACGGCCTTGGCCGTGGAGAAGGTGACGCGTTTAGCGACCTTGAGCGCCAATGGATAGAGGAGCTTGATGTCCTTGGTGTCCAGGATCACCTTGGTGTTCTCCGGTTCGAAACCTAGGGCGATGAAGTCCAGGACGTTCTCGTAAGCGGCCTTCTTCGTATCCTCTAGGCTGAGGTTCTCGTTGAAGAGGTACTTCTCGTCGTCGGTCAGCTGGAAGTACATGTTGACCTTGAACAGGTCCTGCAGGTAGCGGTTGAACATCCAGGGCATGAGGTGGCCGAGATGCGTTCCGCCGGACGGCCCTCGTCCGGTATAAAGGAAGAACCGATTGCCCTTGTCGTACTGGTCCAGAAGCCAGTCGAAGTCCCGGTGCGAGTACACCACGCCCCGGCGGAGCATTGGGTGCAGTTCGCCGTAACCGGCCAAACGGTCTATTAGCTCCTGGTCCATCTTCTTGGTCCCGAAGCGGGTTATGAGCTGATCGTAATCGATCTCCCCGGTTACCTCCCAGGGGGTGACCTTGAAGTCATCGTTCATCGTTTCCAGTGGCCAGGAACGGCTTTCTGGTTCAAAAGGATTATTGAGCCTTCTCCGCCGAGGTCCGGGCCAGCTCCCTGGCCCGGTTCAGGAACCTGGACAGGTTCTTGGTCCCGCAGGGACGGTTCTCGTGGCGAAGTCCCAGCTCCTCAGCGAACTTGCGTGACAGGTCCTCAAAATGCTCCGCGTCGCCCACGTCCGTGTCCACGTAGACGCACAGCTCGTAGTTCTCGAAAAGCATGTCCAGGAAGCACTTCGGCTCGTATCCCTGGTCCACCAGAGGCTCAGCTCAACAAGGAATGCGATCTTTCCTCTCAGGAAACCTGCGACCTGCGCGATCTTCACCATGTGTTTAACAGTATCAGCTGGAATCGGGTTGATAGGCTGAATATGATGACAATTTGGAGGATGGTCTGGGCATCTCTAGACCGACCGCCGGAAAATTGTTAACGAACGGGCTATCTTGAAGCCGACCTCTCTCACCGATTGAACACTATTCCGTCCACGAAACGCTTGCTGAACAACATCTCACCGCACTTAGGGCAGAGGTAATCCTTCCTGACGATCTCCGCGG
>JBFYNB010000053.1:0-11338 GCA_041304605.1 Methanomassiliicoccales archaeon | reverse complement strand
TGCCAAGGACCGTTTTAAGCATTCCCGCCCTGCTCATCCGTCTCTTCGATGGAACTAATCGCCCCAGGAACAAGGTGATATGGCCAGATGTCCGGCGATTCCTATCGGCTATCGCTATCTTTAATAGGGAACGGGCAATATACCCGTGGCATACCATCCTTCATGGTGTGCCCATCCCACTGAAGGAACTCACATGGTCAAGATCGAGCGGGCGGTCATCAGCGTCTCGGACAAGGATGGTATCGTTGACTTCTGCAAGGGGCTTAGTCAGCTGGGCGTGGAGCTGATATCCACCGGCGGCACGGCCAAGCTGCTATCCTCCAACGGATTGAAGGTCGTCGGGATCTCCGATTACACTGGTTCTCCAGAGATGATGGACGGTCGTGTTAAAACGTTGCACCCGGCCATATTCGCTGGGCTTTTGGCGAGAAGGGATTCCCCGGAGCACATGATGCAGCTGAGGGAGGCGGGGCTGAAGCGCATCGACATGGTGGTCGTCAACCTCTACCCGTTCCGGGAAACGGTGCTCAGCAAGGGGGACGACCTGGACGAGGTGATCGAGAACATCGACATCGGCGGTCCGTCCATGATCCGGGCGGCGGCCAAGAACTCCGATTCGGTGGCGGTCGTCACCGACCCGCGCCGTTACGACTCTCTACTGGAGGAGATGAGGGCGAACGGAGGGGAAATTACGAAACAGACGTTGCGCAAGCTGATGCTCGACGCGTTCCGTTCCACCGCCTATTACGATTCGCTGATCGCCTCCCACCTAGGCGGGGAGTTCGGGGACGGAGGTTTCCCGGACACCTACAGCATGGGCCTGGAGAAGCGCCAGGACCTTCGATACGGGGAGAACCCTCAGCAGACCGCCGCGTTCTACGCCGACCCGTTCGCCAAGGGCGTTTGTGTCTCCCGTTCCGAGCAGCTGCACGGGAAGGAACTATCCTACAACAACATTCTCGATCTCGAGTCCGCGCTGGAGCTGGTCAGGGAGTTCGATAGACCCACGGCCATCGTCATCAAGCACACCAACCCCTGCGGCGCGGCCTCGGCCGACACGATATCCGAAGCGTTCACCAGGTCGTACGGTGTGGACCCGTTGGCCGCCTTCGGCTGCGTCATCGGCTTCAACCGCAACGTGGATCTTGCGACGGCGACGGACATCTCCCAGCACTTCGTGGACTGTGTCATCGCTCCCGATTACGACGAAGACGCCCTGGAGCTCCTGAAGAAAAAGAAGAACATCCGCCTGCTCAGGACGAACGCCCCCATAACTCTGGACACCGCGCCGGAATGGCGAATGAAGCGCATCAAAGGCGGATTGTTGGTCCAGACCAACAAGTTCGTCCCGGTCACGGCCGCGGATCTAAAGGTGGTCACCAAGCGCGCCCCGACCGAAGAGGAGATACACGGCATGCTCTTCGCCAACAAGGTGTGCAAGCACGTGTGGTCCAACAGCATCATCCTGGCCAAGGGCGAGACCGTGGTCGGCATCGGCGCCGGACAGATGTCCCGCGTCGACTCATCGATGATCGCCGCGCACAAGGCCGGAGAAAAGGCCAAGGGGAGCGTGATGGCCTCCGACGCCTTCTTCCCGTTCCGGGACGGGATAGACACGGCGGCCAAGGCCGGCGTTACGGCCATAATCCAGCCTGGCGGTTCCATCCGTGATCAGGAGTCGATCGACGCGGCGAACGAGCATGGCATGGCCATGGTGTTCACCGGAGTGAGGCTGTTCAGGCACTAGTCGATCAATCGCGATGATCGCCGTCGCGGCAATTGATGCTGCAGCCGTTCGCAGGACACGTTCCCGTCTCTATCTGGATCGTAACGTGCCTAATGCGGAAGCGCTCCTCGAGCATCCTTTCCAGTTCCCGGATCACCGGCGAGCAGGCGCTGACCTGCTGGTCCTTTACGACCACATGACCGCTCATGGCATAAACGCCGGATGACAAGGTCCAGACATGCAGGTCGTGCACCATAACTACTCCGTCCACGGAGGTCATGGCCTTCTCGACCTCCCTGAGCTCGATATGCTTTGGGACCGCCTCCAGCAGTATCGACACCGATTGCGAGATGAGGCGGTAAGCGCCGATCATTATGATCGCCGCGATGGCCAGGCCAATAATGGCATCCGCTTCCTGCCAGCCGAAGAACCGTATCAGCAGCGCGGCGGCTATGACGCCGAAGGACGACAGCAGGTCGCCCATCATATGCAGGAAAGCCCCGCGCACGTTAAGGTTCTCCTTGGAGCCCCGGTGCAGCAGGGTCATTCCGATAAGGTTCGCTGCCATTCCAATGATGGCCACGATCAGCATGAGGTCGGCGTCCACTGGCGACGGTTCGGCAAGACGGCCTAGGGCCTCTTGTATCACCAGCAACGAAATTCCGACCAGGGCGATGCCGTTCACCAACGCCACCAATATCTCCGCTCTTAGGAATCCGAAGGTGTGCCTTTCCGTGGCCTGCCGGGCGGCCACCAGCGACGCTCCCAGGCTGAGGCCAAGAGCAAGCACGTCGGTGAACATGTGGCCGGCGTCTCCCAGCAAGGCCAGGCTTCCGCTGAGCAAACCACCGACCAGCTCCACCAGGGCGAAGGCGGCGGTGATGACCAACGCGTAGGTGAGCATACGAGTCGACCCGCCATGGCGGTGATGCCCCTGCTCCATGCTTAACATGACCGCTGTCTTGCCCTAAATCGTTTTCATGCGTGCCATTCGAGAGCATTTATTAACGCAGGAAGGGATTCGCTTGGGATGAGCCCCCAGGTGACCTTCCATCCCAAAGGCCGCAGCATAGACGTGCCGGCAGGCACCAGTCTGCTCGAGGCGGCGATACTAGCCGGAGTGGAGGTCAACAGCGCCTGCGCTGGAAAGGGCGTCTGCGGACGCTGCCGGGTGGTGGTAGAAGGGGACATTGACACTAAGACCACTCCCCGCATAACCGAGGAGGAATGGGCCAGCGGATACCGTCTGGCGTGCCTTTCCAAGATCAAGGGCGATTGCGTCGTGTTCGTCCCGGAGGAGAGCCAGCTCAAGCCCATGCAGATCGTCGGCGGAAAGGTGAGCACCGATCTGAAGGAGATCCATCCGCTGGTCAGAGCGGCCTTCATAAAATTGCGTTCTCCGACGTTGCAAGACAACGACGCTGACCTGGAGCGCCTGCTTAAACATCTAGGGTACGAGCCCGGCGCATTAGAGGTGCCGCTGTCGCTGCTCCGGGAACTGCCCAAGGTCATCCGCGAAGGGGAGTGGACGGTGACGGCCTTCCTGGACGGCGATATCCTCGTCGACCTGAGGCCATGGAACTGCGTCTCCAGGAATTTCGGGGTGGCCGTGGACATCGGGACGACGACCGTCGCCCTGCAGCTGGTCGACCTGAGCACCGGAGATATGATCTCCCAGGTATCCGATTACAACCGCCAGCTGATGTACGGAGAGGACGTCCTGGCGCGGATCATGTACGGTGAGGACCATGGCCAGGAACGTCTGCGGCACATGATAATCGACACCATCAACCACATGCTGGCAAGGGTGTGCAGCAACGAGGACATGTGCGTCGGAAAGGGGAAGAAGGTCTGCGCCGAGGAGATAATGGCGGTGAGCGTGGCCGGAAACACGACCATGATGCACATGCTGCTCGGTCTGGATGCCAAATGCATCCGTTACTCTCCATATACGCCAGTTACCAATCTTTCACCGCGCACCAACGCCGGTGAGCTCGGTCTCAACATCAATCCCCGGGCATCCGTTCACCTCGTTCCTGGAAGGGCGAGCTACGTCGGAGGCGATGTCATAGCGGACGTGGTGGCCAGCGGCATGGCTAATAACGAAGGGATCGGCCTGCTCATTGACGTCGGTACCAACGGGGAGGTCGTGCTCGGCAACAAGGATTGGCTTTTAGCATGCTCGGCTTCAGCCGGTCCAGCGTTCGAGGGGGGCGAGGTCTGCCACGGCATGCGCGCCGGGGACGGGGCTATAGAAAAGGTCTCGCTAAAGGGGGGCGTGCAGTACAGCACGATCGGGAAGACCAGGCCTAAGGGGCTCTGCGGCTCCGGTCTGATAGATCTGCTGGCCCAGATGTTCCTCACTGGGATACTAGATAAAAAAGGTCACCTGCAGCCCTCCGAGCGCGTCCGTGAGGGTGAGTTCGGAAAGGAGTACGTTCTCGTCTATTCCAAGGACGCGGAGAAGGACGGCTATGACATCAAGGCCACCGGCATGAGCTGCTGCCCGACGGACAAGGTCGAGAGGCACCGGGATATCACGGTCACCGAGGAGGACATAGCCAACATCGTCCGCACCAAGGCCTCCATCTACGCCGCGGCCGAGGTGCTTCTGGACACCGCCGGGATGAGCTTCACCGATCTGCAACATGTGTACATCGCCGGTGGTTTCGGGCATCACATCGACCTTGACAACGCGGTTGCAATAGGCCTATTGCCGGACCTGCCCCGGGAACGCTTCACCTTCCTCGGGAACGCCTCACTGGACGGTGCGAAACTGTGCCTGCTGTCCAAGGAAAAAAGGGATGAGGCGCTAGAGGTTCACAGGGCCATGACCTACGTGGAGCTGTCCACGGACCAGAGGTTCTTCGACCGCTTCTCGTCCGCGTCGTTCCTCCCGCATACCGACCTGGGACGTTTCCCGTCCATAAAACAGATCAGAGGATGACCTCGAAGCCGTTGCCCTTGACCTTGACCCGGGGAAGGTGTTTGCGCGCGATCCGTCCGTAGGACATCATGGTCTCCTGGTCCGGTCCCGGGGTGAAGATGCCGGCAAAACCAATGTCGTTCTGGCTGGACATGAACTGGGTTATGTGCAGCTCGTCCACGTAGCCCTTGAGGTCCTTGGCGATCCTCTCCACCGTGTCCGCCGTGTACCGATCGGGAATGATGCGCAGGGTCGCCCGCACCTTCGATCCCTTCATGATCTCCAGCGTTCGCCGCTCGTTCTCCTGCTGCTCCTTCGCCTGGTCCAGCTCGAAAATGGTTAGCCTGGTCAGCAGTTCAGGATCGTCCAGAGGCGCCTTGACCTCCAGGACGAAACGGGAGACCTTGTCCTTGACCGCTTTTACGAACTCGGGGTCGTACCCGGTGGTCTTCAGGATTATCTCCTTCCCCTTGGCCTTGAGTATGCGGACGAGCTCCACGGCCTCCTTGCTATGCATGGCCGGCTCCGCTCCTCCGATGAAGACACTTCTGATACCGTTGTCGGACATGGCCAGGATGATCTTCTCCAGATCGTAGTCCTTGAACTGGGCTGCCGTGTGGGAACAGTACTTGCACTGCATCGGACATCCATAGAACTCCACCGAGGCGTTGGGCTTGGCCCGATTGACGGTGATCAGCCGCATGCGTTCGATATCTTACGAAAAGGGCATAATCTTTTCCTAACAGCGTTGAAATATTTTCATCGGGATTCTGGAGCGTGCAAAGGGATAAGGTCCAGGATATTTTCGGCAAACGCGCCGAAGGTTACGTGAGCAGCGCTTCCCACGCCGATCAGGAAGTGCTCGACCGCATCGGCCAATTGTGCGGGGACCTCCACGGCAAGATCGCCTTGGACATCGCCACCGGAACGGGGCACGTGGCCATGCGCCTGGCGCCTCTGGCCGATGTCGTCATAGGCTTGGACCTCACCCGCCGCATGCTGGAGCTGGCCCGGGAGGAGACAAACAAGCGCTCACTGTCGAACCTGGCCTGGCTCAGAGGGGACGTCCGTTCCCTTCCCTTTCCTGACGGGTCGTTCCACGCGGTGACCTGCCGCCGGGCTCCCCATCACTTCCCCGAGATCGAACTGGCCCTGATGGAAATGGCCAGAGTGCTGAAGGACGACGGTGTGCTGGTCATCGACGACCGCAGCGTTCCCGAGGATGCCGAGATCGACAGCGCCATGAACCGCCTGGACCTCCTGCACGACCGTTCCCACGTTCGTGAGTACGGACGAAAGGAATGGGAGGCGATGCTGCGCAAGGCCGGTCTCTCTACCATCGAGGTCCAGGAGTACCGACGCCATCTGCCTCTGTCCTCGATGACCTGGAACGCCGAGCCCGCCGACGCCCAGGAGATCGAGCGTGTAGTTTCCTCGCTGCCCCCCACTCTCAAGATGCGCATGGCCGTCGAGGAGGTGGACGGAACGACGTTCATGGACCAGTACTACATCACCATCCGGGCCACCAAATGATTTTATAACGAGAACGATAACTGCAGGACATGGCCTGGAACTGCGCCGCCACCGGGATAGGCTCCCTGCCGCACAAGGACCCCCAGAAGGCTCTGGACATAGTCACGGCAAGCATGAGCGAGGTCCCCTACTGGCCGCAGCTGCCCGCCCTGGGCTTCGGGGAGAACATGTACGCGCAGTTCTCCTTCACGCTGCCTGGAGCGAAGGTCGACTCGCACAAGAGGCGGATAACGGTCGACCTGAACGATTACGATCCCGAGGCGTTCTACACCGCGGTGGTGACGGACGACGTGGAGCATTTCGCCCACCACAAGGACCACTTCCAGGGACTGTACGCTCTTCTTGACAAGTACAAGGGGAAGAAGATACCTGCCGTGAAAGGGCAGGTCACCGGCCCGGTGAGCGCCGGGCTTCAGATACTGGACCAGAGCGGCAAGGCCGCCATATACGACGAGGCGTACGGGGAGATCATCCGCCGAAACCTTAACATGCAGGCCAAGTGGCAGGCTAAGAAGCTCGGGGAGATATCCGACCGGCCGATCCTGTTCCTGGACGAGCCGTCCCTCACGCTCATAGGAACTCCCTTCGCCTCAATTTCTCAGCGCCAGGTGGTGGAGTGGACCGATGAGGTGCTTGACGGCGTAGAGGCCATAAAGGCCATGCACTGCTGCGGGAACACCGACTGGCCTCTGCTGCTTTCCACGTCCATAGACATGCTGAGCTTCGACGCCTACAACTACGCGCATACCGTCTCGCTGTTCCCCAGGGAGGTCTCGGCCTTCCTGGACCGGGGCGGGTCCATAGCTTGGGGGTTGATACCCAACATGGAGGACCAGATCGCCAGGGAGACCGTCGGGAGCCTGCTGCAGAGGTTCGAGAAGTACATGGACATGCTGTACCGCAAGGGCATGGACCTGGACCTGATACTGGAGCGGTCGCTCATCACCCCGCAGTGCGGCCTGGGCGGTCTGGACGAACCTAACGCAGAAAGAGTGCTGGAGCTTCTGACCGGGACGGTCGAGGCGATAAGGCAGCGCTACCGCCTGGGCGGAATGGCATGAGCTTTCTGACGGCCGTGGCCGGCAAGGGAGGGGTGGGAAAGAGCACCGTGTCCGCATTGCTGGTCCGCATCCTTTCGGAAGAGGATGTCGTTCTCGCGGTGGACGCCGATCCCAACAGCAACCTGGGGCAGAAGCTGGGGACGGACGTTCCCGGCACGGTAGGACAGGTCCGGGAGGGGCTTCTGAGCAAGGGCGGCCAGCCGCCCCGGGACATGAGCAAGCAGGAGTACCTGAAGCTCAAGCTGCGGGAGATACTGGCCGAAGGGAACGGTTTCGATCTGTTGACCATGGGCCGGCCGGAAGGTCCCGGATGTTACTGCTACGTGAACAATCTGCTTAGGGTGTTCGTGGACCAGCTCATGGATTCCTATTCCCACGTCATCATCGACAACGAGGCGGGGATGGAGCATCTGTCCCGCCGGACGGTCAGGGAGATGGACCTTCTGGTCCTGGTATCGGACCCCACCGCGGTGGGCGTGAGGACCGTCGTTCACCTATCGGAACTGGCCGACGAGCTGGACCTCAAGATCAAGCGGAAGGTCCTGTTGATCAACGGCGTCCGTTCCGGGAAGGAGGGGAAGGCCGAGCAGCTGGCCAAGGGCACCGGGCTCGAGTATTACCTTCTGCACGATGACGAGGTGGTGCGGGAGGGTTCATCCTCCGGATCCCCGGTCAATGGGGAGGAGCCACTGGCTTCCGAGCTCAGGGAGATCGTCCCGAACCTCTTCCCTTCCAGTAAGCGAATGCGAGAGTGACGGAGACGACCGCGATGATGATCCCCATGACCATCACCGGATATTCGTTCGAGGGAACTTCGACCATAACGATCTCGCTCATCGCCCCCTCCCCGGCGGTGGTGTTGGCGCTGACCGCGTAGTAGTACCTCTGATCGCGTACGACCTCCATGTCGTAACCCGCGGTGTAATTGCCGTCCAGGGAATCATAGAAGGACAACCCACCCGTGGTGGTCCCCCGGTAGACATTGTACTGCAGCACGGTCACGTTCCCCTCCGGCTGCTCCCAGGAGATGTAAATGCGCGTCCCATCCCTCTCCGCGCTCAGGTTCAAGGGCGCTCCGGGAACGTCCTCGGCCTGTGCCGCCGGCACGAAGGCTAGAAAGAAGAACAGAAGGATCAGGACCACCGCAAAGCGTTTCACGCTAAGGAAATCCCCGGTCCGATAAATAATGCTTTCAAGAAAAAGGAAAGGTTTGGAAAGGGGTTTACTGGAAGGTCACGTCCTCGGGGTCCGGGATGTCGTAGTCGTCCAGGTCCGGTTCGAAGCACTCGAAGGTCATGATCTCCGACCATCCGCCTCCGGAGCCGAAGCTGCCGGCGCTTCCGGAATCGGCGCTGCCCAGGTAGCCGTTGTAGGTGACCTCCTCCCAGTAATCCTCCCCAGTCTGGGCGTTGTGGAACACCAGGTAGGATATGGTGACGGTCCAGGTTATGGCCTGGTCCTCCTCGTCGTTGTCGTCGTGGTCGGCATAGTAGTGCACCGCGATCTCGTACGTTCCGAAGATGTCGTTGCTCATCACCGTTCCAGATGGATTGTACATCGCCATGTCGTCCGTGGCGTAGTAGTGCTCCGGACCGTATCCGTAGGTGTTGTCGAAGTCCAGGTAAGGACCGTTGGCGTCGTAGCCCTTGTTGCTGTAGTAGATGTGCCTTCCGTACGGCTCCAGCACATGCAGGTCCACATCGCTGTTGTCCTCACCCCAGCTCATGGTGACGGTTAGCGCCCCCATGGCCGCGGTGCTCTCTATCTCCGTGCGATAGAAACCGGCCCAGTTGGTGAAGGTATTGGCGTCCGTCGCCAGCACCACTATGTCGTTCACTCCCTGCTTCAGCGGCACCTCCACCTCGAACGCCCCGTCGGTGATGGTGGCCTGGAACTTCTTGTTCCCCACGAGCACCAGGGTCTTCTGCACCGCCTGCTGTCCTCCGGTGAAGGTCCCGGTGATCTTGCACTTCGCCTCAGTGGTGTCTCGGATACCGTCGGCGTCCGTGTCGATCGGGGTGTCTCCGTAGACCATGGTGGTAGAGTCGGTCAGCTCGATGTCCGGGAACACCGCATCGTCGCTGAAGCCGCCCTCCGCCTTGTCGTACAGGCCTTTGTAGGCGTTCAGCGGGCTGAATACCTTCGCTCCAGCGTGATAGAACACGTTGAAGATGAGCGGATTGTTCGCGTTCAGACCGGACTTGAACACCTTTGTGAAGCCGCTGGTGGAGTTGAAGGGCAGCTGCTGCTGCTCGGCGCTGGGGTCGGTGCCCGGGTTGTTGGGGTCGTACATGTAGAAGCGGCCGTTATCATACTTGTATGCCAGTATGGCATGCCCGCCCGCCGCCCAATTGCCATTGGTGTAGACGGTTTTAAGGCCCACCAGCTGCGGCTCGCCGGATATCAGCATTCCGTGTATGATGCTGTAACCGGCCTCCCTGGTGGTGTGGTTGGCCTGCTCCTCGGCGGTCATGGCGCTCCATATACCGTTCACTCCCATCTGGACGCGGGTGGCCAGTTCGATCGCGGTGGCGTCGTCCCTCCACTGGTTCAGGTCGCCCTCGCGGTACTTGTCGTAGAGACCGGTCCCTGCCCCCTTCTGATGGGTGTAGTACCACTTGGCGTAGGTGGTCATGCCCAGGCATATCCCCCCGTTCTTCAGGTAGGAGCCATAGTTGGGAATGAACCATCCGTCCTCGGCCGGGCGGAAGCCGGTGTCGACCGAGAGGCTGGTCCCGGCGCTCTCCAGCAGGCTCATGGCCACCTCGACGGCCACGAACTTGGAGAAGGTGGCGGCCTCGAAGGTTATGGTGTTGTCCTGCTTGTTCTGGTCCAGGAACCCGGTAGGCTCGAAGTGGTCTGTGGCCGGATCGTAGACATAGAAGCGCACCGCCTCCTCGTTATCTACAAGGTCCTCATCGTACGGCAGGGTGACGGTGAGGGGCTTGTCGAATATCTTGAAGACGTTCCAGGAGTCCGAGCCGTCGGTACCGATGGTGATCAGACGGCTAGCAATGCTCCCTACATCGGGAAGTCCCGGAAGGTCGTCCACGACCTCACTGGTGACATCGATGTTCACTGGGTCCTCGGAGGCGCCGGAGGGCACCTCTATGCGAAGTCCGTCGAGCGCGCCGCTCGTGATCGAGAGCACGCCTCCCTGGGAGCCTATGATCTCGCTACCGTTGTCGCCTCCCTCGTCATCAGGCCAAAAGAGCACCGCCATAGAGGCGATCAGAAGGATCGCCACCACGGCGACCACGGCCACGATGAGCTTCATGTTCCGCTTCTTCTTCGGCGGCTGGTAGTACTGCTGCGGCGGGTACTGCTGATACTGGTTCGGCGGGTACTGCTGCTGGTACTGTGGCTGCTGCGGAGGCGGTTGCTGATAATTATTGGGTGGGTTTTGCTGGGGCCACTGCTGCGGCCCCTGCTGCTGGCCTTGATATGGTTGCTGGCCAGGCTGGTTCGGGTCGTAAGGTCCTTGTTGCATCCGATTCCACCTTGGGGATGATGGCAATGCAACATATTGTCCGATAATAATGATTTCCAGATGGTTTACGGAGGACCAGGTCGTCAGGACCTCAGGAACTTCGGGAGCCCGGACGATTCCTTGGGACCGACGACGATCTGCAATCCCGTAGTCTCGTTCAGCTTGACGGCCATCCTGGCCACCATGCCCGGGATCACCAACGTCCCCATCTTCGACCTCTCCATGGCGCCCGTGGCCAACAGGGCGTTCTTGACCGATTCCGCGGTCAGCTTTCCGGCCGAGTAGGCGGTCAGGACCGACAATCCCTCCGTATCCACCACCTGCAGCCACACCGGGACCTTGCTCTTCTCCAGGTCGGACATGACCGTGAAGAAGGTGAGCGAGAAGTTGGTGGTGAACAGCAGCGGCGATTCCGGCCCGGGGTTGTTCACCGGGTAAAGGTCCGGCTTGACCTGGATCGGGACCTGGGGATCGGTGTAGATGTTCTGCCTGAGCACCATCAGCGGCATGGCGTTGGCCGCCGGTAGCTCTTCGAACGACAGCAGGCTGCCGTACTTCATGATGGCCGTGGAGGCCATGAGCATCCCGTCGCGTCCGGCCGG
>JBFYNB010000052.1:0-11435 GCA_041304605.1 Methanomassiliicoccales archaeon | reverse complement strand
ACCTCTTCCGGGGGGATTAGCTTGGCCAGGGCGATCTCCAGAAGATCGGCTATGTACGCATCGTTGTAGCCCCTGGTCATAACGACCGGGTAGGGGGAGTGCTTCATGACCCCCTCGGCCACCGACCCCAGGGCTAACTTCTCCCATCCGCTGCGCCCAGCATGTCCCAGGACCACGTAGGAGGGGTTGATCTGTCGAGCGTAATCCAGTATGGCTCCCACCACCGGACCGGCATCGTAGGTCTTCAGCACCGCCGGGACGGAGTTGCGGGCGGCCCATTCCAGGGCCACCTCCCCTCCCTTGGCGTGTATGCCCATGAGGTCCTTCTCGGCCACCTCTTCCCCTTTCTTTTCCAGGGGCATGCGCATCAGGTCCTCCCTCACGCACACGATATGCAGGGTGGCACCGGTGATCTTGGCCAGCTCGACCGCCTTCTTGGTGGCGGTCAGCGCGGGTTTGGAACCGTCGGTGGCCAGCAGGATGATGTTACCTTCTCCAGGCTTGCCGTTCGATCGCTTCAGTATGTTACCTAACATCCAGGCCCACCTCCCAGGGACACCTGCGGGCAACGACCTGGACCGTTCACGGCCCATAGCCTGAGCTGCATGAAATCCGAATTCCAGCTCAAACCCTCTCCTCCCCTGGATTCCTCATCCTCTTCCGGATGGCGCTTTCAAAACTCCTTTTGTTCTTGACGTGGTCTATGCCACGTCCGTACAGAAGGTCCGCCCAGGCAACCTCTTTCTCTAGCCGATCGAGGCCGGCACCGGCAGAGCAGTGCCGCTTGTTGCTTTCGCATGGATGGGATCTGACATCCATGACGGAAGCTACTTTTTCATTGATACTTAATACTATGCGAATTAACTACGATATGCACAAATATTCGTCATATAATCTACTGATATTGCAGAATAGTTACGATTATAATCAACGATAACTTTCAAATTCGTGTAGAAAACACTATTTGTCGATTTGGCGTGCATGTCATTGTCACGCACATTGTCATCGCCAGCATTTTTTATTAAGGTAACTGATTCGTATATGTACGAATTAAATGTTAAAATAAAATCGGCATTCATCGATGTCAATTGATTCCGATTGGCACCTCATTTTCCGATGGAGATAAGCTCACGCAGCCTCGGCGCCCGTCCTCCTTCGCTCTAACAGCGAAACTCCAATGGTCACGGCGAAGCCGGCCGGTATGCTCACTATGCCAGGGTTGTTCAGGCTGAAGAAGGGATCGGCCATCAAGGTGGGGCTGACGGCGATCAGCGCGATGGACAACACCAGGCCGGTGAATATTCCGGCCACGATCCCCTTCTCCGTCGCTCCCTTCCAGAACAGCGTGCATATCAGCGCCGGTATGTTCGCCGAAGCGGCTATGGCGAAAGCTAGTCCGACCAGGAAGGCCACGTTCATACCTTCGGCCAATATGCCGAGCAGAATGGCCACGACACCCACGCCTACAGCGGTGAGCTTTGACACCCGGAGCGCCGACTTCTCGTTGGTCTTCTTCCCCAGGATCTCCGTGTACAGGTCATGGGCGATGGCGCCCGCGGCGGCCATGATAAGGCCGGACACCGTGCCCAGGATGGTGGCGAAGGCTATCGACGAGATGATGGCGAAGAACACCTCCCCCCCGGCGAAGTTCGCCAAGGTGGGTGCGGACAGGTTGCTGTCATTGATCAGGAACTCACCCTGTCCGGCGAAGTAGTTCGCACCAAGTCCAAGGAACAGGGTCATGATGTAGAACGCCCCGATGGCGATGATGGCCACCACGGTCGATTTCCTGGCGTCGGAAGGCTTCGGGACCGTGTAGTAGCGTATCAGGATGTGTGGCAGCGCGGCAGTGCCCAGTATCAGCGCCAACGCCAACGATGCATAGTCCAAAGGATTGGTGAACTTCAGCCCCGGCGACAGGAACACGTCCCCGGTGTGGGCCGGGAACAGTCCCGTGGATGGGTCCGAAGCACCGTTGTCCAGGAAGTTGGTGATGAACTCCAGCGGCCCGAAGCCGGATAATACCAGCACGGCTATCGTTAGGCCGAGGGCGGCCACCAGCAGCAGCATGCCCTTGATGAACTGAACCCATGTCGTGGAGACCATTCCGGCGGTGGCGGTGATCAGTATCACCACCCCGCCGACGATCATCACGCCCCAGGCGTAGTCCAGGCCGATCAGCGGCTGCACTATGGTCCCGGCGCCCACCATCTGAGGTATCAGGTAGAACACGCTCACCACCAGCGTGGAAATCGCAGCTGCGAGCCTGACGCGCTTGCTCTTGAACTTGTGCACCAACGCATCGGCGAACGTGTACTTGCCCATCACCCGCAACGGCTCAGCGATAAGGAACAGCGCCACGATCCAGCCGGCCAGGAAACCTATCCCGTACATGAAGCCATCGAATCCGCTGAAGGCGATCATTCCCGCCACGCCTAGAAAGGAAGCGGCGCTCAGATAATCGCCAGCGAACGCAATTCCGTTCACGAACCATTTGACGCCGCCTCCAGCCACGTAGTAGTGACCGGCGGTCCGGACGCGACGGGAGAAATAGACCGATATGGCCAGAGTTAGGGCGGTGATCAGCAGGAACAGGGCGAACGCTAACGGTTTGAAGCTGTTGTCCAGTACCTCGGCCATCTACCGCCCCTCCTTCTCCACCTTCACGGCGTAGTAGTTGAACGACAGGGCCATTATGATGGCCAGCAGGATCACGGTCATGCCCAAGTAAAGGCCGAGGTTCATCCCGGCCATCCTGGTGGCCATGATGTCCCTTCCGAAGGTCCCCAGCAAGGTGAACGCGGTGTACAGAACGATGTAGATGCTGAAGAGCCCCAGTCCGACCATGAACTTGCGGGAGTGAATGATGGAACGAAGCGCGTTCTCCTCTGGCGTAGGTAACGGTGTTTTTGCCAGCTTTAGGGCGACCTCGATCTCCTCCTCGGTCGGCTTGATGATGAACACCGATACCTTGGCCTTCTTGGTCACAGCCTCGGCCACGTTTCCCAGGTACAGTCCGGCAAGGCCGCGCGGGTTAGAACTGCCCATCACGATCATGCTCACCTGGGCCTCTTCGGCCGCCCGGATGATCTCCCCGGTGACCGCGCCTTCACGAACCATGATCTCTGTTTTTACTCCCGCCTCATTGGCCAGTGCCTGAGCGAATATCACACCGTCGACCCCGGTGCCACCGCGAAGCCCGACGTCCTCGCTGACCTGCTCCAGATACATGGCCGGGTCCTGCTCGACCACGTTAAGGATGATCAATGTCGCTCCTTTCTCCTTGGCCAGGCGAACAGCTTCCTTGGTGGCCACCAGGGCCGGCAGCGAACCGTTGGTCGGCAGAAGTATTCGATGGTTCATCTCAGATCCTCCCATAAGGACAAGCACGTTAGAGGTATCCAACCGCATTTTAGTGCGCATAAAGCCATCTCATCCCCTACCATGACTGCTGGCCATTCAGGAGCGGCGTACGCGGGAGGGCACCAGATTTCCATGCGTGGATGGGACTCAACATCCATGGAAGGGGAAAACCTGCTGAATATTACTTAATACTATGCCATGGACCTGCGATATCCACACATATCAGGTAAATATTCAACACATATTGTAGAATAATTACGAATATAATCAATAACGTGACCGAAAATCGACGTTACTACGCGAACTATCGAAACCCTGGGCGTGCTAGTAAGTAGCATCCGCCCATGCCAGTAAAAAGAATCGAACTGATGTTCTTCGTACCTATACGGGGGACTAGAGAAAATAGGATCGGCGGTCGCCGTTGTCCGGCGACCCCGATCAGCACCAAGAACCGGTGGGCCTCACTTCTTCAGGTGCCGGCGTATATAGCCGTTTACAGCGTCGCGCACCGTGCCCTCTTCGTCCATGATCATCCGGATGCCCAGGTCAGCCATCTTCATCCGTCCGTGCTCCCCGGCGTAACCAGTTAGGACCACGTCCGGCTTGAGCTTGGCCACGTTCTCCGCGGTCATTATGCCATGACCCATGTCCGTCTGCTTCTTGATGTTCTCGTGGGCCTCGAACACCATCGTTTCCGGGTCCACCACGATGAGGAACCGGGCGTGCCCGAAGTCCTCCTCCACCAGGTCATCAAGGGTCGGTCCTTCGGCCGTCACCAGCAGCCGGACCATCTATTTCCCCCCGTTCACCTTGGCCAGGACCTTCTCCACCATCTCGTCGAACGCCTTGGACGCCGGGTTCGATTTGTCCTTGAGCACGATCGGGGAGCCGTCGTCCCCACCCAGCACCACGTTCGGGTCCAACGGGATCCGTCCCAGGAAGGGCACGCCCATCTCCTCGGCCGCCCTCTCCCCGCCGCCGACCTTGAACAGATCGATGGTGTTGTGGCAGTGCGGGCAGATCAGGCCGCTCATGTTCTCCACTATTCCGAGCACAGGCATTTTGAGCGCCTGGGCGAAGGTCACGCTCTTGCGCGAGTCCAGCAGGGCCACGTCCTGAGGCGTGGTGACGATTATCGCGCCGTCGGCGTCCTCCAGGAGCTGGGCGATGGTCAGCGGCTCGTCCCCGGTTCCCGGCGGGAGGTCCACGAGCAGAAAGTCCAGGTCGCCCCACTTGACCTCGGCCACGAACTGGCGCAACGCGCCCATCTTAATCGGTCCGCGCCAGACGACCGGCGTATCCGGATCTTGGAGCAAAAAGGCCATGGACATGACCTTCATGTGCGGCGGCACCAGCACAGGCATCAGCCCGTCCTCGTCGGACATGACCTCCTCGTGCTCGATGTTCAGCATCTTGGGGATGTTCGGACCATGGAGGTCGGCGTCGAGTATGCCTACTTCGAAACCGCGCATGGCCAAAGCGGTAGCGAGATTGACCGTGACCGTGCTCTTGCCCACGCCGCCCTTGCCGGACATCACCACGATCTTGTGCTTAACCCTGGCCATGGACTTCTTGAGCCGGTAGTCCTTCTCGTCCATGGTCTTCACCTCTATCTTGTCTGAATCATCCATTTCCAACACCTCACATCTTGGTCCGGAAGTACTCCCGGATGATGTTCCGCTCCCCACGCTGCAGTATCTCGCCCATGGTCGACGCGGTAACTTCAAAGCTTTTTGCCAGCTGCTGCAGGCTCACGCCTCGAGGATAATCGTAATAACCCTTCTCCAGGGCGGCGCGCACCGCCACCTCCTGCCTCTTGGTCACGAAGCTGGTGTCGTCCAGCTTCTTCTTGGACCGGAGAATGATGGTGCATCCGCTCTTCTTCAGCTCGTCAATGAGGTCGCCCAAGGCCGATTCGCGGCTGGCTATTATCTGCCAGATCACCTTGCCGCTGCCCATCGTCTTGGCCGAACGCAGATAGCAGTCCGAGCGCATGATGGCCTTGCAGGCCCGGCACTTGGTGAGCAGCGCTATGCCCCGCATCCGGCCGTCCTCGGTGATGGCCGGCTCCCACTTGCACACGTCCGGGTGCTTCTCGATGGCCCGGGACACTATCTGCTGCATCTCCGGGTCGTTGCATTCCAGCTCCACGAACGAACGGGCGCCCTTGTCGCCGAAGGGGATACAATCAAGGATCCGCACCGGCACGTTGAAGTTGGCCGATATGTCGTGGACCCAACCGTCCGGTATGTCCACCTCCAGAACCGCCTCGATCATTCCTTCAGCCTCGGTCCGGCCAATAAACGGGGGTATAGAAAAGGTTACCTCTGAATCGTTCGCTCCTGACAGATGCTGACTATGCGTCCGCCAGCCCCGCTCTCGCCGAGAGGGCAGGCCCAGCCTCCCTTTCTGGACAGCATCGAACGGACCCCCTCGAGCATCCTGGACGGTTCGGTCCCCACGACCATGTTAGCTCCTATCTCCACCGTCTCCGGACGCTCGGTGTTATCCCTCAGAGTAACGCACGGAACGCCCAGGATGCAGGTTTCCTCCTGGACCCCGCCAGAGTCCGTGAGGGCCAGAGCGGCTCCGCCCTCCATCTGCAGGAACTCCAGGAAGCCCAGCGGCGATATGGCCCGGACGTTGCTCGGAAGCGTCAAACCGAACGTATCCAGGTTCTTCTTGGCCCGGGGATGCATGGGCCAGATGATCTCCAGCCCCGTCTCCCGCCCGGCCTTCTCCAGACCGATGAGCACGTTGGCAAGTCTCTCCCGGGAGTCCACGTTCTCCTGCCTGTGCAATGTCGTCAGTATGTAACCGCCCTTGCGCAAACCCAACGCCCCCAGGGCGTCGCCCTTCCCGGTGGCGATCTCCAGGTTCTCCCGCACCGCGTCCACGATGGTGTTGCCGGTGACGAATATTCGGCCCTCAGGCAACCCCTCCGCCCTCAGGTTCCGGGCGGAGACCGCGGTAGGCGCGAACAGCAGGTCGGACACGTGATCGGCCATCACCCGGTTGATCTCCTCGGGCATGGTGCGGTCGAACGAGCGCAGTCCGGCCTCCACGTGGCCGACGGTGATGCCGAGCTTGACGGCAGCCAACGCCCCCGCCAGTACCGTGTTGGTGTCTCCCTGCACCAGAACGACGTCTGGCTTGCTCTCCTGGAAGAATTTTTCCAGTCCCGCCAGCATCTTGCCGGTCTGGGCACCGTGAGGTCCGGAGCCGACCTCCAGATTTATGGTCGGGTCGGGCAGCTCCAGGTCCCGGAAGAAGACCCGGTCCATATCGAACGAATAATGCTGGCCGGTGTGCACCAGATCGAAATCGAGGGCGCGCCGCTGCAGTTCGCGGACGATCGGCGACATCTTAACTATCTCTGGTCGGGTGCCCAGAACGACGCTGAACCTCATTTGCCCACGCACTCCCTGAACTCCTCGGCCTTCTCGATGATGCGTTCCGCGTTCTCCCGGGGGAACAGGCGCATGACCTCAGCCTTCCTCTCCAGTACGTCCCGGCATATGACGAACTCATGGGCGAGCAGGGTCCTCTGCTCCCCCCGGCGGATGTCCAGCACCGTCAGCGGATAGATGTCCGCCCTCTGGACCAGCTCCTCCAGCCCCGCCCCTTGGGGGTAGTTCCATCCGATGAGGTTGATGCCCACGCACTTGGCGTAGCGCACCACATCACTGGAGAACTTGGTGTTCGTCACCAGCCAGGGGGCGTTGACGCCGTTGTTCTCCTTCAGGTCCAAGAAGCGCCCGTACGTGTATAGCGCCTCCTGTATCGATGATTTGGTCCCCTGGGAGTTGTGGAACTTGCACTCCACGGTCCCCTTCACCCCGTCCTTGGTTATGACCACGTCGACCTCGTGGGTGACGCACCTTCCCTGCAGTATCTGGCGCACTTCAGCGTGATACCCCAGCTCGCGGAAGATGCGGGCCATCATCGTCTCGAAAGAATGCCCGTCCGGTCCCAGCAGGATGAAGGCCTTCTTGAGCGAGAACTTGGTGGCCTCGCAGTGGCCCATATGGGAGCGTATTTGCCTATAGAGCTCCTCGGTGGTCATCCCGTCGTAAAGGTTTGGTTTCACCGACTCTAGGATGGCTCGCGCCTCCTCGGGTGACGTTCCGACCCTCATAATGGCGTTAATGGCCTTGGCCGGATCGAAATCCTCCACTTCACCGGAACGCTTGACCACGCGCATGTCTTAGGTCAAAGTGCTGGCGTCTAATCAATCTTACTGATGCTCAGTCAGATATGGCGCTGTCTTCTTCGGCGGTGACTACGTTTACCTCTCCGAACACGCACTTCTCCGCGGTCTGAGGCACCAGGTCCTTGCGGAACTCGTCCGACGTGCCGTTCTTCCAAGTGACCCGGAGCACGATGACGCTGTTCTTCATCTCCAGGTGCATCTCCTTGAGCACTGAGGTGTAGGATGCCGCCTTGCCGCGCCCGCCGTTGCGGCCGTTGCCGCAGAACGCGACCAGTCCGAGCTTGTCCATCTGATAGATGATCTTGTAGCAGGTGGCCGCAGGAAGGCTGACCACCGGGGCCATCTCTGACACGGTCAGGCAACGCTTGGACGTCGCCGCCAGAATGTAGAGCACCACCGGGTCGATCAGGAACTTCGCGATCTGATCTCGTTCCACTCCGCGCATTGTCCTAAGGGCGGCGTGGACGGCCGTTTCAACTTGAAGTTCGTTCCCAGTGAACAATTGACATTCCCCGGCTCGCATGATGCTGCGGCGAATTAATACTTTGGTCGTAAGGTTGGAAAAAATGTAATACTAAAGGGTTTAACTGGCACTCTTCTCAAGACCCTCGGACATCGGTCTCTTTCAGGGTCTTATCTATCTCCGCCTTGAGGTGGTCCGGGATGCCCCTAATGCCCACGTCGAGGAAGCCGCGGACGATCATCCCCACCGCCTCCTCCTCGGTCAGGCCGCGGGACATCAGGTACTCGACCTGGTCCTGGGCGATCTTGCCGACGGCGGCCTCGTGGGTCATCTCCACATCCGGGACGCGGGCTTCCAGCTCCGGGATGGCGATCTGTATCCCCTTGTCGCTGAGAATGAGCCCCTTGCATTCCAGGTGCGCCTTGATGCCCGGCGAGTTACCGACCAGCTGGCCTCTGGCGATGACCGTTCCGCCAGTGGTGATCGTCCGGGAGATAAGCTCGGCCTTGCAGCCCGGGGCGTTCAATATGGCCCGGGAGCCGAGGTCCATGACGCTGCCTGGGTGGGCGACCGCCACAGAGTTGAAGCGGCACACGCCGTTCGGCCCGTTCATGTGCGCGGTCGGATAGGTCTGGATGGTCTTGACCGGCTTCAGCGCCACGTAATTATTGACGTATGTCGCACCCTCGTCCATGATGATGCTCGTTCGCGGACGGACGCCGATGAACTCCGACCAGTTGTGGACCATGGTGAAGGTGAGCTTGGAGTTCTTCTTCAAAAAGAATTCGGAAATGCCGAGATGCAATCCCTTCTCCACGCCCTTGGTGGTGGCGCATCCGGTCACCACCTCGACCTCCGAGCCCTCCTCGGTGATCAGGACGTTGTGCACGTACTGCTTGGTGTTGCGGTTCTTCAATAGAAGGCAGGTCTGCACCGGCATCTTGATCTTGGCCCCCGGCAGCGCCCTTATGAAGTAGCCGTCCGCCTTTTGCAGGTACGTCTCCGCGGTGTACTTGTCGGTGTCCGGTTGAACGCCCTTCCAAACGTAGTCCTTCAGCCAATCGTGCACAGTGAGCGCCTGCCGCAATGGCATGACCTCCACGCCCTCGCCCATGATCGCCGAATGGACCACGCTGTTGTCCATCAGCAGGAAATTGCCGGAACGCCCCTTTCCGGAGGGCATGATCCCCGAGTCCAGCATGGTCGTTTTGGTGTCCTTGGGGAGATCTTCCATGGACTCCACCTCGGCGATGTCCCTCTTCCCATCATGATACGAATCCAGGTCGATGTCCTCGCCGAACTTCGCCTCCTTCTTGAGGGCGTCGCGAGCCCTCTTCTCCTCGTTGCTGACCATCTTCAACCCTCGGGAACGATGTTCTCTCTTATCAGATTGGCCTGGTTGAGCTTGCAGCGTATGCACTCCTGATATCCCATCTTCCTAATTTCCGCAAGAAGCTCGCGCGGGTTCCCGGAGCAGGCGACGGTGCCGTTGCACATGACGTAGCCGCGGTCCGCCTCCACGTAATCGAGTATCTGCCCGGTGTGAGTTATGATCAGCGCCGCCTTCCCGCTCTTCTCCCGCCATCCGGCGCAGTGCGTAGGACCGGTAAGAAGATCGTGGACCTTCTCTCCCAGTTTCTCGATGGAGACCATGTCCACGCCGCTTTCGGGCTCGTCAAGAAGTATGAGGCAGGGGTTCTGGGCGGTGAGCTGCAGTATCTCCGAGCGCTTGATCTCCCCGCCGGAGAAGCCCACGTTGACGTCCCTTTCCAGGAACCTGGTCATGTCCAGCTCCTCGGCGATCTTGTCCGTGTCGACGCTGCCTTTGCTGGTCACCCGGACCAGGTCCTTGAGCCTTACCCCGGTGAGGTTCGGCGGCCGCTGCATCATCATGCCGATGCCGCGCTTCGCCCTCTCGTTCACCGGCAGGTGGGTGATATCCTCTCCATTGAGCAGGATCCGGCCGCTCTTCACCTTGTACCCCGAGAAACCCATGATGGTCATCAGCAGGGTCGATTTGCCCGACCCGTTCGGACCGAACAGGACGGTGGTGTAGCCGGTCATGACGTTCAGGGACAGGTTGTGCAATATCTCCCGTCCCCCGACCTCTACGGTAAGGTTCTCTATCTCCAGCATTGGCTCCTCTCCTCTCAGCGATTGCTAACCATGGTAGTTAATGATATCGCGTTTCATTTCTTGTAGCGGTCGGGGTGCTCCAGCACCATCAGCTCGTTCCCGTCGGGGTCCAGGAACACCGCCATCAGCCCGCCCCAGGGCTGCTTCTCCGGTTTGACCTTAAAGACCACGCCCTCGTCGACCAGGCGCCGGTGCACATCGTACATGCTGTCGCAGGAGAAGACCACGCCGGTGACGCCGCCCGGCTGTCGCTCTCCCTCCCTCGGTACGTATAGAGCGACCTTCCCCATCGGTTCCCCTGGTCCCAGCTCGGCCCAATTGCCGTCCCTCCTTCTCAGTTCCAATCCAAGGGTCTGCATGTAGAAGTCCAGGGCGGCGTCCAGATCGCGCACGGGAACGCCGGCCATCCACACCCGGGTAAGCCTACCCTTCTCCTCCCTTGGATCGCTCTCGGCCATGGGGTCTCCGATGGGCATGCCCCCTCATCGCCCTGCCGATAGAAAAGGATTCTTCAGCGTTCCGCTGCCGCCAGCAGCCTCTTCCCCCAGTCCAGCCGGGAAAGGGCGTGCTGGTGCATGTAGCTGCCGAGGGTCCGCCGGAACATCAGACCGTCATGGCTCCCGTCGATCCCGGTACCCCTCTCGATCGAATAACCGAACGGGCCTTGCGGTAAGGGCGTGAGATGGGAATAATGGAACTCGTGCCCCCGGACCTGGCATCCTGGGAAGAACGGATTGTCCGCCGTCCCCACGGCCCGGACGTAGGAGAGTCCCTGCCGGCTGCTGGTCAGCACCGCCGAGCAGGGGAACACTCCGGCCATTGCACTCCGCTTCCCCGCGTCGATGCCGGAGCAGAGGGTCATCAGGCCGCCGCACTCGGCGTAGATCGCCTTCCCGTCCGAAGCCGCCGTGCGCAGCCCGTCCAGGAAGTCATGGTTCGAAGAGAGTTCGTCCAGGTGCTCTTCCGGATACCCGCCGCCCAGATAATACAGGTCGGCCTCCGGGAAACCGTCGCCCTCCGTTGGACGGAAGTAACGGAGAGCGGCCCCCGCCCTTTCCAGGGACTCCAGGTTCTCCTGGTAGTAGAAGCAGAAGGAGCGGTCCCGGGGCACCGCCACCTTGGCCCCGGAGCGGCCGGAGGGGAAGACCGGTTCCTTCCGGGCGTCCATCTCCGGCGCGGTCTCGCTTATCTCCAATAGCATCTCCAGGTCCACGTCCTCCACCAGGGCCTTCAGGTCCTCCTTCGTCCGTTCGAGGTCGC
>JBFYNB010000051.1:0-11568 GCA_041304605.1 Methanomassiliicoccales archaeon | reverse complement strand
GGGGAGGTACCAGCCGGTCATCCCGTATTCGGATGTGGGATGGACCCCGTTCTTCCACCTGGCCGGGGCCGTTGTCTCCGAATCGGGAGGGATGCTCTCCCACAGCTCCATAATCGCCAGGGAGTACGGGATCCCGGCGGTGGTGTCCGTCCCCGGAGCCATGAGATTAGAGGACGGGATGATGCTGGAGATCGATGGCTACCGTGGCAAAGTCATGGTGGTGGACGGATCAAGCGCCCTTTAGCCTCTCGGACCTGGCGAACTCGTCCATGGAACGGCGGAACTTGAGCAAGTACACTGCCGCAGCGAACACGGCGAAACCTACCAGGGGCCAGCGACCGTCCACCAGGTAGACCACCAACGGCCCGCTGGCGTAGGTTATCACGGTCATCCAATAGGTGTCCTTGATCAGGAGGTAGGAGGCGAAGAGCACGCCGATCACCCCTATGAAGCTAAAGATGGACGCCACCAAAAGGGACCACAATACCATGGTGGTCCCCATGCCCCCCAGCAACCGATTGTAAACGGAGAAGTTCGTGCCGAGCAGGGAGGCGGAGAGGAATACCGCGATGGCCAGTATCGAATAGTCGAAGTAGAGGTATGATACGAGAAGGGGAAGCAGACCCTTGCTGACCTCGCCCGCCACGGTCAGGCTTCCGGCGACCATTCCCGCGTTCATGTAGGTGTTCGCCACACCCACGCTGCCGGACCCTTCCTCCTCCATCTTCTTGCCCACCAGCTTTCGGCTTACCAGGGTGGCGTAGGGAATGCTGCCGTAGAGATAGAACAACACGACGACCAGGGCCATCTCCCAGCCTTCGGAGAAGAAAAGCAGGACCGGTAAGGAGACCAGTACAGCGAATAGACGGACTATGAAAGGTAATCTTGCGGGGGAACCATCGCTATCGCCGCCTCCCATCTTGTGCCTCATGAGATATTAATGATTCGTTCATTATTATAATAATTCCGATGAGTATTTATTCAGAATCGCGCCCATTCCACCTCGTGCCCGAACTTCCGGAGGTGGAGATGGCCAGGGACATTGTCCATCGCAACCTGCTCAATTCGAAGGTGCTGCGTGCCGAGGTCCTTGATCCGCGCATGCTCAAAGATATCACCCCAGATGCGCTCAGCAAGAAGCTGCGAAACCAGGAGGTGGTGGGGACCGGGAGGCGTGGAAAGAACCTCTTCGTCTGCTTCAACGGAGGAGCGCTTTACATTCACCTGGGAATGAGCGGAAGCGTGTCCTTCAGAGAGGATACGGACCAACACAGCCCTCATGAGAGGTTGCGGATCGTCGTGGATCGCGGCGTATTGATAATGGACGACCCCAGGCGCTTCGGGAGGTTCGGTTGGGTACGCAGCATGGACCATCTCATCTCGGAGTACGATCTAGGACCGGACGCCCTGACCGTGCCGGATAAGGTTTTCGTCTCCAGACTGGAAGGACGCAAGGGATCGATAAAACCGCTGCTTTTAGACCAGAGAGTCGTGGCCGGGGTGGGGAACCTGTACGCGGACGAGGCGCTGTTCCAGGAACGACTGCACCCGTCCTCCAAGGCCGACACCTTATCCAGAACGGAATTGGCAAGGCTCGGGAAGAGGATCCGTGGAGTGCTGGAGACCTCCCTCTCGGTGCGAACGGATTTTTCCCAGCTTCCCGAAGGTTACCTCCTGAGGGACCGGAGAGAGGGGGCGCCCTGTCCTCGCTGCGCGAGCGACCTGGTGGCCATTCGCGTTGGTGGAAGGACGACCATACTGTGCCCGGCATGTCAAATGTACCGGTCGAAACGGTGAGTATTGCCTTCGTGTTCGCCACTGCCAGGAAGGTCGGTGAGGACATCCGCACCATAACGTGCAAGGACCTGGAGTACGGGAAGATCACCCGCTCCGACCTTATGTGCGTTGGACTGCTGCTCCTGAAGTGAAAGTACCGAAGGTAAGATAATCGAGGTCCGCCTTTGTCGTAATCGGTGAGCTGGTAAGATGGTGGTCGACGCAAATGGGTCTGGCGAAGGCAATAGTACCCTACCCAAGGAAGTTGCTGACGGGCTCCGGGACGCTGGCGGACGGGAGGGGCTCTTGTCGCGGATCCCGGACAAGGATGCTTTAAAGGAGACATCTGACCGACATCAGGCATTGTCCGATCCAGTTAGATTACAGATCGTTCACCTGTTGGGAACGAGCGAGCTCTGCCCCTGCGTGCTGAAGGACCTCACCGGGCTCACTGATTCCAAACTGTCCTACCATCTGAGCATCCTGGAGAAGGCCAAACTTATCTTGTGGCGCCAGAACAAGAACTGGCGCGTTTACCGCTTGACGGAACTGGGTCGATCCTATCTTGAGGGAAAGAACATCTGACGATACGTTCCATCAGGGACAACCTATAATATGGGGCTGCGCCCATCGATGATTTATGACTACCACTGGTTCCCTGGAACCCCTTTATCAGAAGATCGAAGCTGCCGCCCGGGAGTCCGGCTCCTGCCTGGTCGGCTTCGCGGACCTGTCCCCCCTGAAAGGAATGCTTGCTGGTGACGCTACGACGTTCGAGTTCCCATACGCGGTGACCTTTGCCGTGGAGATACCAAAAGAGGCCGCCCGGGCATCGTTGAGCAAGCCGAGCGAGGAGATGCGCTCAGCCTACAAGATGTGCAACAAGAAGCTCAAGGAGGCCGGGGAGAAGATCGTCCAGATGCTGACCGCGGAAGGTTATAAGGCAAGGTTCATCGACCCCGCTCAGAGGGTGAACCCGGAGAAGCTGCTCGGGCCGATTTCCCAGAAGGCCATCGCCTCCCTGTCGGGAATGGGATGGATCGGAAAGAACGGGCTCCTGATCACGGAAGCGTGCGGACCGCGACAGCGCATGGGCGCCGTCCTGACCGACATGCCGGTCACCCGCAAGGCCAAGCTGGTCGACAACCAGTGCGGCGATTGCACCGCCTGCATAGACCGCTGCGCCATGAAGGTCCTGAAGGGGCCGGAGTTCAAGCATCACCCGGAGAACCGTGACCTGGTCATCGATTGGGCCAAGTGCGGTGTATACGAGGCCAAGCTGATCGGGGACGGAAGCAAGCCGGAGATGGCCTGCGGAAGGTGCATATCGGTCTGCCCGTTCTCCAAGCTCAACGAGTGAACTGGGGGTCCGCCCCCTTCTTCCTTTTCCCATCCGAACGGAGCTTCAGGAAGACCATGACCACGTTGAGGGCGATGGCCACCGCGTTCCAGAGGACTATCGGAAGTTCGTTGAGCAGAATTCCGTAGACCAGCCATAGGGCCATGCCCGCCATGAGGACCACGGGCATCATCAGTGAAACATCCTCCATGCGTCCGGTGCGGTATCCCTTGGCTACCTGGGGAACGAACCCCAGGGTCGTTATCAGGCCGGCCACGAGCCCGATGACGGTGAGATGGTCCATGGACCGGAAGCGGCGTTCCTGTTAATGACCTTTTTTTGCTCACCTAGGAACTGATGACCGGCACTCCTCCAGACGTGTCGTCAGGTCCAGTCCGGTCATCTTTTCCGACAGCGCCCAAACTTGAGATGCCAGGGCCATGTCCCTCCCCCGGCGGTGCGGTCGGACCGGAACGGCCCGGCCTTTGAACTCCATCCAACCGTCCGGACCGTAGAGCTGGCCCCCTTTGGCATTGGGATCTAACGCCGCGCGCAGGACTGGCATCGCGCCGAATTCCAATCCGTGCATGAACGGCCTAAGCCACCTTCTCATCCTTTCTCTGTTCTGGTACAAATGGGTGTTCACCAGACCGGGGTGGCTGGCGATGCTGATAGGTGACTCGATGCCCAGAGCCCTGAGCCTTTTGTCCAGCTCCCTGGAGAATAGCAGTGTGGCCAGCTTGCTCTGCTTGTACGCGTTCCAAGGGCTGTACGATCTTTCGGAATTTATGTCGTTGAAATTGATCCTTCCCCCACGGTGCACGATGCTGGTCTGCGTGACCAGACGGGACCCGGGGGTGGCGCAGAGGAGTGGAAGCAGGTGGTAGGTGAGCGAGAAGTGCCCCAGATGGTTCACTCCCCATTGCGATTCGAACCCCAATGCTGTGCGGCCGTAAGGAGGGGTCATTATGCCGGCGTTGTTAATGAGAAGGTCCAAGGTCCTCCGCTCGGCCCTGTATAAGGAGGCGAACCGTTCTATCGAGACCGGGTCGGACAGGTCCAGCTCTTGAACGCACGGCTCGGACCCAGGAACCGAGGAACGGATCCTTTCGGCCACTGATTCCGCGCCCTTGAGGTCCTTGTCGGCCAGGACCACCGCCGCGCCCTTCGCTGAGAGCGCTTCAGCGATGTACGCTCCCAACCCGGAAGCGGCGCCGGTGACGATCGCCCGTTTGCCGTCGATCCGCGGCACCCGATCGTCGCGCCAGTTCCAGCTGTCTGCCATGGTGGGTGAAGCGAGCGATGCCGAGATAATCATTTCCTGTCGTGAACGGAGAGGTCTGCCTTTCGAACCAGAATTAGACCTGACCGTCGGCTAACTGAGTAATTAGTTGAAAAAAGATGGGCGGCCTCTTGAGGAGACCTACTTCTTAGCTGCCAGCTCCTTCTTCTTCCTCTTGTTCAGGACCATGAAGACCAAGGCCAAGAGGACTATCGTAGGAAGGAACGGTGCGATTATGAGTATCATGCCGTCTATGATGTCACCCCCTAGGGATATGTTCGTTTTCGGGAACGCGCTTCCCCTACTTATCAACCACTGTCCGTGGCCCGAGGGTTCTGAAAGAATGGCGGATCCTTTGGATGAGAAATGGAATTAGGTCGGCCAACGGCCAAATTGTTGCATCTTTGTATCTAGCTGTGAGTGCAATTGGGAAATGATTATCTGCCTGCAATTCCAAGTGAAATATCATGCCGAACGAGAGCGGGAGGATGTTGTCATCAGAGCAGCGTGAGGCCCTATTGGCTGCATTGAAGACCCGTTTCGAGGACAACCGAAGCCGCCATAAAGATCTGGACTGGAACAAGGTGGAGGATAGATTGGACGTTCATCCCGATGCGATATGGTCGCTAAATGAGATGGAGAGGACCGGAGGCGAACCTGACGTGGTCGGTTGCGACAGGTCCGCCGGCGCTTTCATCTTCTTTGACTGCTCGAAGGAGAGCCCCAACGGCCGAAGGAACGTTTGTTATGACCAGGATGGTCAGGCAATGCGGGAGAAGAAGGGCGTTCATCCCGCCGGCAACGCCTTGGGCATGGCGGCCGCCATGGGCATCGAGCTGCTGACGGAGGAGCAATACCGGGAGCTTCAAAGACTGGGAAGCTTTGATACGAAAACTTCCAGCTGGATCAGGACGCCGACGAACATCAGGACCCTCGGTGGAGCGCTGTTCGCCGATCGCCGTTACGGCCATGTGTTCGTGTATCACAACAGCGCACCCTCGTTCTACAGCTCCCGAGGGTTCCGCGGAACGCTGAGGATCTGAAAAATAGCCGTTCCATGCCTGGATAAGATGATGGCGGGCTCGTGGGGATTCGAACCCCAGTCTTCGGCTTCGAAGGCCAAAAGGATATCCAGGCTACCCTACGAGCCCATCGAGGCCTCATATAAGGGAAGATGACATAATACTATTGTCAAGAAAAAGGAAGGGGTAAGGGATTTTATGCCAAGGCCAGAATGTCCAAGGCTTCCTGGGGCACGTACACCTTGCCGGTCTTCGGGGCGTAGACCACTATGCCCGTGAGCTCGTACACCTCTCCATCAATCAAAATCAGGTCCTTGGCGAGGGGCATGCTTGCTACGGTGACCCCGTCAACCTGGACCAGAAGGACCCCGTTGAATGGGTCGCTGAAGTCCAGGACGGCGTCTGCACCCCTGGCCTCCAGGGCTCCATCAGCGTCTACGAAAAGGGATGCGGTAGAGCCTCCCAAGCTTATGCGCAATGCATCGGCGCAGATGTTGGCCAGGTCGGTGTTCTCGAACAGTCCGACCGGGCGATTGGGCCCGAAGGAGTAGAGTGTGACATCCTCTCCACAGTGGCCCCCAGTGGTCCAGCCTATCGTGGACCTCTGACTGATCATCTTGCCCAACACGCTTTCCAGGGACTTGCCGGCGTTGCGGGTACTTTGGATGAGGACAACCTCCTCATCGGTCAGGTCGTTGATCCCGAAACGTTCGGAGACTATCTGCCTTATGATGGTGGGGTCGGCATTAGATGGCACCACATAGGTCAGCCCTTCGGCGGTCAGGTCTGCTTTCATCAGCGGGTCGAGCATCGAAGACAGTGGCAGACTGGAATAGCTAGTATCGGTCTTGGTGGACCCGATGGACATGCCACCGTTGCCGTGGTCGGTGAAGGCCAGCACCAAAGTGTGGCGGTCCCTCTTGGCGAAATCTAGAGCCGATTCGACGGCCGAATCGAAGGCGAGCACCTCACTTATCACCCCAATAGGATCGTTAGCATGGGAAGACCAGTCAATCTGGCTACCCTCGACCATCAGGAAGAAACCTCGAGGGTTCTGGCTGAGAACCTCGATGGCCTTGTCGGTCATCTCGGACAGGGAGGGCTGGGAAGAGAACTGGGGCAGGGAACGGTCATAGTCCTTGGCCATTCCATCCATTGCGAACATTCCCCACACCTTATCGGTCTGTGATGGCAGGGACATCATGCCGTCGCGGTCGGTCACGAACTCATAACCCCGGGATTCCAGGACGGAAACCAGGTCCTCACCGTCGGTACGAACACCGCCCATATCGTCAGGGAGAAGATACTGTAGACCTCCTCCGAACATCACATCTATGTCTAAGTACACCTGCTGCTCAGCGATCTCGTTGTAGTTTGATCGTGCGTGGACATGCGAGGAGAAAGCTGCGGGTGTGGCATGCTGCACGTTCGAGGTGGCGATCAAACCGACGGACATCCCCTTGGCCTTGGCTGCATCGACCAGGGACGCCACCGGGCTGTACTGAAGCTCGGAGGGAACAGGCTCAACGCCTGGTATGGTCACTGGGCCAGGCAAGACCCCTACGAACTTATCGGCGGTCTTATGACCTGTGGCGAATGCGGTAGCGGCAGGGGCGGAATCAGTAATTATCGAGTTCGAAGCGTATGTTCTGACCAGGCCGGAAGGCATCTCGTCCAAGGCCAGAGCTGAACCCTTGTACCAGCGAGCCAACGTGGTGTGGGTATCACCGCACCCATCAGGCACCATCATGATCACGTTCTTGACCGCCGAAGGCGGTGTCTCGTCTCCTTTCGAACGGGAATCGACCATCGGCAGGCTGATCACGGCCGTAAGCACCAAGGCCGTGACCAGCAACATGACGACCAGGCGTTTCCCGGCATTGCTGTTGGTTTTTCCTATCATGAATTAGACCTCGAAATTTCTGCGCATGGAACAAGGGAGGCCGCTTTCATATCGGTTTAGGCATTTCAATACATGCCAGACAGTTCCGAAATCAATTTAAAAGTTCCAATAATTTTGATTATTATAACCATTTCAATACTTACTTGAAAGGGCATTGTGACATCGATGTCCTACCAGAGTTGTCTTGGAAGGCCCGTCATAATATTGGCAACGCTTATAATGCATGCATGAATTGCGATTCCCTATGAAGCGGGTCACCATGGGCCATGGGGCTGGCGGGGAGATGATGCAGGAGCTCATCGCCAAGTCCATCGCGCCGTTCCTCCCCAAGATCAAGATCGAGGTCCCCCTGGACTCCATGGACGATGCCGCGATCGTGGACGACATCATCTTCACCACTGATGGGCACACGGTCAAACCCATCTTCTTCCCCGGAGGGGACATCGGTTCGCTGGCCGTTAGCGGCACCGTCAACGACATCGCGGTCATGGGCGGAAAGCCCCTGGCCCTGTCCATGTCCATGATCCTCGAGGAAGGCCTGGAGATCGAGGTGCTGGAGAGTGTCACCAAGAGCATTGGCAAGTGCTCAGAGCTGGCCGGAGTGCCAGTGGTCACCGGAGACACCAAGGTCATGGAGAAAGGGGCGATCGAAAGAATGGTCATCTCAGCGGCGGCCGTGGGCAAGCGCCACCCGGCCATGGACCACAACCTGAAGGTCGCTTCGTCCTATCGCAAGGTCGATTCCAGATGGCTGACGGACGACAACGTCCGGGACGGGGATGCCATACTGGTTTCGGGAACGCTTGGCGACCACGGGATAGCTTTGCTCTCCTTCCGCGAGGGATACGGCTTCGAGAGCCAGGTGCAGAGCGACTGCGCGCCCCTCAATCACATGATCGGAAAGCTGCTGGAGGTAGGCGGGATAACCTCAATGAAGGACGCCACCCGCGGCGGCTTCGCCAACGCCATCAACGAATGGTGCTCCAAATCGAAGGTCGGCATGGAGCTGGTGGAGATGGACATCCCAGTGGCCGAGGCAGTACGAAACGCAAGCGAGATGCTCGGCCTGGATCCGCTCACCATCGGGAACGAGGGCAAGGTCATCATCGCCTGCGTACCGGAGATGGCCGAGGAGGTCCTGAAGGCACTGAGGTCCGACGAGCACGGACGGAACGCGGCCATCGTGGGAAGGGCCAGCAAGGCGGTCAAGCATGTCGTGATGAGGACAGAGGTGGGCGGACGCAGGATATTGGAGCCGCCGGTGGGAGACCCTGTGCCGAGGATCTGCTGATATCTGACCGGCCCATCGAACAGCCTTAACGGCGTTTTAAACAGTAAATAATATTTTATTACCTATATAATTAATTATATTACTGTCGAGGCCGGTGCTTCTTTGGCGATATCATGTCTGATTATGCCACGATGGCGCGCGATCTGAAGGAAATACTGGGCCTGAAGCATGAGCCGGTGGCGATCACCCTGATCAAGAAGGGCGGCGCCCTTCCGGCCGATTATCCGGTGACCGAGGCTCCAGTGAGGCATTGTGGTACGATCATGAGGGCACGCAAGGGCGAGAAGCTGCTGGTGACCCCAGAGAAGGAGGCTTGCCCGGTGGGGGCTTCGGCCCTAGGAATGGTCCCGGTACCGGAGAAGGTGGCCTCCGGGGAGTTCCATCACAACATGGGCATGTACAAGGACCCGGCCGCGGCCAAGCACACTCTGGAACTGAGGACATCATTACCACAGGGCGACGTCATCGGCGTGGCCGCCGCGCCATTGGGCAAGGCCACCTTGTTGCCTGACGTGGTGGTGCTGACCGCCTTGCCGGAGCAGGTATTCTGGCTGATCCCGGCAGCCCAGACCTATGAGGAGGGTGGACGTGTTTCCGTGGAAATGGCCGCCGTCCAGGCCAGTTGCGTTGACGCCACCATAATCCCCATCGTCAAGGGCAGGACCAACATATCCCTCGGTTGCTTCGGCTGCCGTAAGACCACCGACATAATGGCCGAAGAGATGCTGGTCGGCATACCGTTCAAGAACTTCGAGAAGATAGTCTCAGCGGTAAAGACCATGAGCAATGGTGCAATTCCGAAATCCAGGGCCAAGTCGTAAGGAGTGTCTGAGATGACCGAAAGAGAACAGCACGAGCAGTGGGAATCCACCTATTCCGGCAAGCATGATTACTTCGGAGCTAAACCGAGCGATCTTGCCTACCGGGCCGTGGACATTTTCAAGGAACAAGGCTGCAGTAAGGTACTGGAACTGGGTTGCGGTCAGGGCAGGGACACTTGCTTTTTCGCCAAGGAGGGTTTCCAGGTGATAGCCCTGGACTACTCCGAATCGGGCATATGCCAGATGAGGGAGAAGGCCAAGGAGATGTGCATGGATGGTAAGGTCGAATGCGTTTGCCAGGACCTCCGCGCCGGCATTCCGCTCCCGGACGGATCGGTGGATGCCGTGTACTCGCACATGTTATTCACCATGGAACTTTGGGAGAGGGAGATCCAGTTCCTGCTGGACGAGTGCAGGAGGGTGCTGAGGCCGGGGGGATTCAACCTCTATTCGGTGCGCAACGACCACGACCCCCACTTCCAGAAAGGCCCCCACAAAGGGGAGGACATGTGGCAGAACCCCATCGGCTTCGTGGTGCATTACTTCTCAGAAGAGAAGATCAGGAGGCTGGCCAGAGGATATGAATTGATCCATATCAGGGAATTCGATGATCCCTCCCCGCCCATCACGAAGAAGCTCTACGAGGTTCTGCTCAGGAAGCCGTAGTTCACACCACGCCGCCGATCATATAGCATACGACGAACGCGGCCAGGCCGACCAGGGACATCCTGAGGCCCTTCCACCAGGGGTTCTTCTCGCTCAGCTTGCCCATGATGAAGCCGGTGATGAACAGCAGGATTATCGCCAGAACTATCGCTACCTCGGCCGCCACGAGGATGGTCTCCTCGCCCAGCAGCAGGAACGGCGACACGATTATCGCCCCGGTCATCAATGGCGCCAGGGAGTTCGAGAAGGCGATGATCGCCGCGCTGGCCTTGGACGCCTTGCCCAAATTGGTCTCTTCCACCGGGCGCAGCATGGCCCGGCCGATCTCATCCATCCGCCGGGACTGCTCCAGCGTCTCCCCCTCGTAGACACTGCTGCCGGTCGATATGGCCAGAGCGACGCAGCTGGTGATGATGGTGGTGATCACTAGTCCCGGGTCCGCATCGGCGGTCAAGGCTGAACCTATGATTATGCCCAGCACAGCGAAAGTGCTGTCGAACATGGTGTTCACGAAATACCTTCGAAGCGCCGGACCTGTTTCCGGAAGGCTCATGGCCTCCTTGAACCACGAGCTATTACGATCGTTCTTGGCCAATTGACCATCACCGTTTAACGTCCTCTCCAATAAAGGAGGCGGACTAAATCCTTTTCGGGAGGAACGGAGCAAGGCAACCATCCCAGACATGCTTTTCGTCCTTTATTCGACAGTATTTATACAGATTATCATTTTTTGATACTGACCAATCAAAACATTATATAACCCACAAGGAAATATTCGCTTTAAATCGCCCTGTGGGACTAGCGATAGTAAGGGGGGCGGGAGGAGATAACTAATGATGAATAATTTCCGTAAAGTGATTGCTGTAGTCTTAGCGTTCACCATGATATCCGGTGCTTTGCTGGTGATCATTCCCAGCGCAGGCCAGTCAGCCGAGGCCAGCACATCGGGCTATCTTGAACAGATCGCTATGTACGCTGAACCGGAGTTCAGGGACAGGAAGGCCACGGACCTTGCACCCTCTGAACTTCCATTGATCAAGTCTGAATCGATGTTGTTGAACAACACCCCGGTCAACACGACCATGCCGTTCGTGACCTCTGGTACCTTCTGGGACGACACCTCGTCCATGTACCCGGGCTCGGATGATGCGGAGTGGTACGATGCATACGACCTCATCGACATAACCAAGCGCGGCGAAGGCGAGCATTGCGAGGTCTGGGTCGCCGATGACCTGTCCTTCTACAACGGCACGTCCGATCCCCGCGACTCGATGAAGGACATCCTGGACTGGCAGATCGATTACATCATGGATGAGTTCGATAACAACATCTATCCGACGATGACCGACACGTTCATTGATGCCCCGGCGCTCAACGGAACCAACCCGGACATCTGGTACTGGCAGTACATTTTCGGAGATGACACCCTCACCGAGGACAACATCACCGACATGCTGTTCCCGACCAA
>JBFYNB010000050.1:0-11651 GCA_041304605.1 Methanomassiliicoccales archaeon | reverse complement strand
TCCATGTCCTTCTCGATCTCTTTGAGCGAGGCGACGATGCCGTTCATGTCGTTCCAGAGCAACAGGTACTCGAGACCGTCCAGGAAGAACTTGCGCTGCCCGTCCTTGATCTCGCCCCTAACCTGCTTCACCAAAGCCGAGACGTTCTTCGGTGAGAGCGTTCCTTGCTGCTTCACCCCGCTGAGCCAGTGAAAGCGGGAGTTCTTCAGTCCGTACTTCTCCACCACGTATTCGGGGTGCAGGCGGGTTATGCACACGCCCTGGTCCTGGCCCAGGTAGTTCGAGAAGACGGTAAACCCGTTGCGCGGGTAGCCTTCCATTAAGAGAGAGACTTTGGCATCCATAGTTCCTGTCATTCAGCATTCCTCCGTTGCTTGTACCTAATCTTCGCTTTAACGGTATTTAAAGGAGTTTTGAGCATGCTACATTTGCGCGGTGAGAATCAGGGAGCGCATGACAGGTGGAAGACTATTGATATGGGAAAGTGATTTTTCCTCGTGAACCAAACCCCGGGGCGCGCCCTGCTGACCGTGAAGGAGAGGGTCTTCCTGCATCTCCTGTTCCAGCAGCGATTCGTCATGGACTCCGATTCCCCGAAGAGCGTCACCCAGGACGGTGTGGCCAAGGCGGTGGACGTTGGCCGCAACAACGTGGCCAAGGTCTTGGCGGAAATGAGCAAGGAGGGTACGGTCGACATCTTCACCCGCCACGTCAAGGGATTGCCCAGCGTGCGCAAGGTGTACTTCCTGAGCGCCAAGGGTTCTGAGAAGGCCAAAGCGATCAAGCAGGACCTGGAGTCCACCACGGTGGACATCATCGACCTGCAGGGACAGCACGTCAAGGATGAGATCGGCCGGCTTGGCAACTACCTGCCGAAGCGCTATGACCTGCTGGAGCTTGTCAACGGAATAGTGCAGGGAAGCATAGACTGCCGCAGCTTCCACGAGAACCGCATGCGCGAGGAACGAAGGTACGTGGACTTCACGGACAAGAAGCCGGCCGTTCGCACCTTTTACGGAAGGGAGAGGGAGATCGGGTTGTTGTCCGATCTGCTCACGTCCGAGACCAAGCGCATGGTGGTCATCAACGGCATTCCGGGCATAGGTAAGACGACCTTGCTGGCCAAGTTCGCCCAGATGGTGCGGGAGAGCACGAACGTTTTCTGGTACAAGGTGCACGAATGGGCCAATCTGAAGGCGCTGCTCCGGCCCTTGGCCGAGTTCCTGTCCCAGATGGGGCGCAGAAACCTGGAATGGTACCTGAACCAGACCGAGGCGCCGCTGGTGGGGGAGGCCACGCATATCCTGGAAACGGACCTGAAGGACGTTTCAGTGCTGTTAATATTCGACGACGTGCACAAGGCCGAGCACTCCGTGCTGGAGTTCCTGGGGGCCCTGCTGACCATCATGGAAGGCATGGAGCAGGTGCGGGCGGTATGCACCGCCCGAGAGCTGCCGACGTTCTATTCCCGCAGCGCCGTGTTCCGAGGGCTGGTGGAGGAGCTCAACCTGGAAGGGCTAGACCGGGAGAGCAGCGTGCAGATGATGCGCTCGCGTGGGCTGTCCCCGGCGGACCTGGAGGCGGTGTTCCGGGTCACCAACGGGCATCCGCTGTTCCTTGAGCTGATCGACGATCCTAATCTGGCCCTGGGAAAGAACATTCGCATATTCATCGAGCAGGAGGTCTTCTCCCGGCTGGGTGTCGCCGAGCGGAAGATAATGAGCATCGCCGCTGTCTTCCGGTACCCGGTGCTCATAGATGCGTTCTTCATAATGGAGGAGGAGATCCACCTGGCCGCGGGAATGGACAAGGTGGAGCTGGAAGGGACCGACTATGCCGTCAGCTATGAGGCGGTCGATTCCCTGCTGTCCAAATCGATAATCTACGAGTCGGTCGGTCGTCTGATAGGAATGCACGATCTGCTCAGGGAGTTCTCGCTGTCACGCTTGACACCGAGGCAGAGGAGGGTGTATCACCGTGCGGCCGCTCGTTACTATTTGCAGGACGGTTCCGCCCCGGCCCGGGTGGAGGGACTGTACCATTCGCTCATGGCCGGCGACCTGCAGACGGCCGCCTCCATCGCCGCCGGCGACGGACGTTCTATCATCAACAAGGGCTACGCCACGCAGTTCGCTCCCCTCCTGGACCGCTTGGTGCGTGACATGGACGGGACGGACCGCATGGACCTTGTGGAGATCAGCCTCCTGCAGGGAGAGGTCCTCTACCTGCAGGGAGAGTGGGATAGGGCTTTGGAGGTGCTGAGGTCCCTGCAGCGGTCCTCCACCGTCGGGCTGGACGCCCGCGTGATGGGCGAGGTCACCCGCATGATCGGGGTCATCCATCTGAACCGCGGGGAGTATGATGTGGCCTGGAGGTTGCTCAGCGAGAGCATGGGCATATCTTTGAACAGCGGCAATCTGTCCACCCAGGCCGACGTACTGTACGACATGGGAGGGCTGCTGGAACGCCGGGGCAGGACCGCCGAGGCCATCGAGAACTTCGAGAAGGCCCGGACCATAGCGTTGGAGCTGGCGGACGATCTCGCTCTCGGCAAAGCCCTGTATGGCATCGGCCGGGCGTATTCCACAATGGAGGATTACGATAACGCGATCCGGTACAAGGAGCAAGCCCTGGCCGTTCTGGAAAGGAGAGGTGACACCAACATGATGGCCAAGGCCTGCATCAGCATCGGGAACGACCTTTGCTCCGTGGGCCAGAACCAGAAGGGGATGGTCTATCTGGACAGGGCGCAGGAATTGGCCAATTCCGTGGGTGACCTAAGCACTGTCGGGCATGCCCTGGCCAACATGACCGGCTGCCGCCTGGTGCAAGGTCAGCTGGAAGATGCGGAGAGCATGGCGCTCAAGTGCCTTCCGATATCTATGAAGCTGGACGACCCGCTGATGGCCTCCATGCTGCATTTCTACCTGGGATACGTCCATTCCAAGATGGGCGACCGGGCAAGCGCCGAGAGGGACTTCGGCAAGGCCATGGACCTGCTGCGGGAGCATGACAGCCCGGTCAGGCTCGGCCAGCTTCTCATCGAGATAGCCAAGATATGCATGGAGAACGAGGAGCAGGAGCGGGCCAGAGCCTTATTGACCGAGGCACATGTCATAGCCGAGCGCCTTGGCCATCAGAGGTTGAGAGAGCAGGTTAATGAAAATATGGAAAGATTGTGCACATGAAGATGTGCACATTTTGAGTTTATAGGGACACTGCGTGGGGATCCAGGAACGGTATCGAGTGCGGGTCCAGGAACGGTATCGAGTGCGGGTCTAAGAAGGGGATCGAGTGAGGATCCAGGAATGGTATGGAGTGTGGGTCCAGGAAGGGTATGGACAGCATTCCGGTGAGCGAAAAGACGCTCGCTCCGATCAGCAGGCAGGCTGAGATGGCGAACAGTGCCGCCACCCCGATCAATACTTTGTTCCTCACCATCATCTACAACACCTGAATATTATTATGCAACCCGCTTCGACTTGTGCATATAAAATGGGTATTTGAGCATGCTACCAATAAGCTTATATATTTACAATCAGGAACGACGATAAATTAAGAATGCTGGATAGGTCTTTTTTCATCGTTTTTCTGAAGGACAAAACAATTAATTATCAATGTAGCCTGATGCACTCCGAACATGTGCCCTATCATAAGCAACGGCCTTCGCCCTAACGGACTGAGAGCGGTGATCTTCGACATGGACGGTACGCTCATCCGAAGCACCATAGATTTTCATAAAATGAACCAGGGCGTGGCTGAAACACTTCTGCGACACGGCCTGCCCAGGGACATCCTGGACCCCAGCGGTAAGGTGAACGAGAGCATAGTCCGTGCTTATTCCTACTTCAAGATCCACAGCCACGAGGGATGGGCAGAGGCGCTGGAAAGGGACCTCAACCGCGTTTCCCTGGAAGTGGAGCTGGCTAACGTGCATGAAAGCCAGGAGGTTCCCGGGACCGCCGATACCTTGAGATATCTTCGGTTAAAAAGCATCCGCACCGCCGTGCTGACCAGGGGAAGCCGGATCTACACCGAGAAAGCGCTTTCAGCTGCTGGACTGGACGATAAGTTCGAGATCGTCCTTTGCCGGGACGACCATCCACTCACCGAGGCCAAGCCTAACCCCCTGGCCTTGCGCAGGGTCTACGAAGCCCTTGGCCTGACAGGAGGCGAGTGCCTTTTTGTCGGTGACCACGATACTGACCTGCTCTGCGCGCAGGGCGCCGGGAGCCCGTTCGCCGCAGTGCTCACCGGATCGTTCTCCGAGGAGATGTGGAGGCCGTTGAACCCGGACGTGATCATGGACAGCGTGGCCGAGCTTCCTCGGCTCCTGGAGGAGTTGGAATGAAAGAGGTCAGGGTGGATGACGCCCCGTCACCCATCGGCCCTTATTCCCAGGCCATCGTCCATGGGGACCTTGTGTTCTGCTCCGGGCAACTTGGACTCGATCCAGCCACCGGCGTTCTTGCCGTAGGTGCGGTCGAGCAGTCCCGCCAGGCCCTGAAGAACCTCGAAGCTGTGCTAAAAGGGGCAGGGAGCTCCCTGCAAAAGGCCCTCAAGGTGACCGTGTACCTCACGGACCTGTCCTGCTTCTCGGACATGAACGAGGTCTACGCCCAGTTCTTCGTCCCGCCGTATCCGGCGCGGACCGCCATCCAGGTGTCCGCCCTGCCCAAGGGAGCGGCGGTGGAGATAGACGTCGTGGCCGCACGATAGTTCCGTCAAAACCTTTTTGACCCGATAGCCGGGTAGAACATCTGATGAGCGGAGACCAGGAGAAGGACCCACATGCCAAGCGCAAGAGCGCGTCGTTCCCGGTCACCGGGATGACATGCGCCACCTGCGCGGGCACCATTGCCGATTCCTTGAACGAGCTGGAGGGGGTCCTGCAGGCCAACGTTAACCTGGCTACCGAAAGGGCGTCGGTGACCTTCGATCCCGATAAGGTCGATGTGGCCAAGATGCGCAAGGCGGTGGAGGATGCCGGGTACGGCGTGATCTTGAACGAGCTGACCTTGTCCATAGGGGGAATGAGCTGCGCCTCCTGCGTCAATACGGTAGAGGAGGCGGTGGGTGAGCTGGACGGAGTGCTGTCGGCCTCGGTCAACCTGGTCACCGAGAAGCTCACCGTCCGCTACGACCCGCAGCGGGTTCGCGTCGCCCAGATCAAGAAGGCCGTCGTTGACGCCGGTTACCAGGTCATGGAGGCCCAGACGTTAGACCTGGAGAAGGAGATGAGGGCGAAGGAGACCCTCCGGCAGAAGCGTCTTCTGCTTCTCTCCCTGGCCCTGGCGATGCCCACCATGATCATCATGCTGATCATGGACTTCACCGACCTCTGGCACCACTTCCTAATGGAATGGGGGAACCTTATCATGTTCGCCCTGGCCACGCCGGTGCAGTTCATAGCCGGGTACCAGTTCTACATCGGCGCGTACAAGGCCTTGCGCAATCGCACCGCCAACATGGATACGCTGATCGCGGTCGGCACCTCCGCAGCCTACTTCTACAGCGTGGCGGTGATCTTCGCTCCCGGGCTGGTGACCCTGGATCATGTGTACTTCGACAGCTCGGCCATGATCATTGCGCTCATTCTGTTCGGTAAATACCTGGAGGCCAAGGCCAAGGGAAGCACTTCGGAGGCGATAAAGCGCCTCATGGGACTTCAGGCCAAGACCGCCCGGGTGATCCGCGACGGTCAGGAAGTTGAGATGGATGTGGACGACCTGGACGTGGGGGACGTGATGATCGTTCGTCCGGGAGAGAAGATACCCACCGACGGCGTGGTGGTCGACGGCCGTTCTTCCGTTGACGAGAGCATCATAACCGGAGAAAGTCTGCCGGTGTCCAAAGAGGAAGGCTCGGAGGTCATCGGGGCCTCCATCAACGGCAGCGGTCTTCTGCGGGTCCGGGCGACCAAGGTGGGCAAGGACACCGCCCTGGCCCAGATCGTGAAATTGGTGGAGGATGCCCAGGTGGCGAAAGCTCCCATACAGAGATTGGCCGATCGTGTTTCGGCGATATTCGTCCCGACGGTGATAAGCATCGCCCTGGTGGCCTTCTTCGTCTGGTACTTCCTGGGCGTCCCGGCCTTCGCTTCCGGGGAACCGGCCTTCACCTTCTCGCTCACCATATTCATCACCGTGCTGGTCATCGCGTGTCCGTGCGCCCTGGGGTTGGCCACGCCCACCGCCATAATGGTAGGCACCGGGAAGGGCGCGGAGAACGGCATACTGATCAAGGGCGGGGATTCCCTGGAGGTGGCGGGAACGGTGAACACCGTGGTCTTCGACAAGACCGGGACGCTCACCGAAGGTCGCCCGGAGGTAGTGGAGATATTATCGTTCGACGATTCCTGCCCGGACATGCTCTCGCTTGTCGCCAGCGCGGAGGTGGGTTCGGAGCATCCCCTCGGCGAGGCGATCGTCCGCAGGGCCAGAGCGGACGGCCTGGAACTGTACGACATCGCTGACTTCGAGGGATTGGCCGGAAAGGGCGTGAAAGCTTCCGTTAAAGGCCGGAACATCGTGGTAGGCAACCGCGGGCTGCTCGAGGAGCTCAGCGTTCCGCTAGGCGAGCGAGAGAGGGACGTGGTCTCATTGGAGGAGCAGGGCATGACCGCCGTCCTGATCATCATGGACGGAAGGCTATGCGGCGCCATTGGCATAGCTGACGTCCTCAAGCCCACCTCGGCCGAAGCGGTGGGGGAACTCAAGCGCATGGGCATCGAGGTGGTCATGATCACCGGCGACAACCGGCGCACCGCCGAGGCGATAGCGAAGAAGCTGGGCATAGATAAGGTGCTGGCGGAAGTACTTCCCGGCGACAAGGCCAAGGAGGTGGCCCGCCTGCAGTCCGCAGGGCGCATAGTGGCGATGGTCGGCGACGGGATCAACGACGCTCCCGCCCTGGTCCAAGCGGACGTGGGGATGGCCATAGGATCCGGGACGGACGTAGCTGTCGAAGCGGGCGATATCGTCCTCATAAAGGACGATCCGCGGGACGCGGTAGCGGCGATACAGCTCAGCAGGCAGACCATGCGCAAGATACGGCAGAACCTGTTCTGGGCCTTCGGCTACAACTCGGCAGGGATACCGGTTGCGGCGGGCGTCCTGTATCCGTTCTTAGGCATTCTTCTGTCACCAATAATCGCGGCGGGCGCCATGGCCTTCTCTTCTGTGTCCGTCGTGTCCAACGCCGCGCTGCTGAAACGCTATACGCCAGAGATCAAGAGAAAGGGAGGTGAGTGAACGGCGATAGACCCGATCTGCCTGATGGAGGTCGAGGAGAAGAGCGCGAAGTGGACCTCCGAGCACAAAGGCAAGAAGTACTACTTCTGCGCGCCAGGCTGCAAGAAGAAGTTCGACGCGAACCCTGACAAGTACGCCAAGAACTAGAGGAAACCTCTTCGAACTATATTTTTTAAAAAAATAGTGAGAACGGGCCGGAGGCCCGTGTTGGAGTTTCAGTGGCTCTTGTGCCTGCCGTCGCGTTCCCGGTTGGCGCGCTCCTGGGCATACGCCTCCTGGCGTTCCTCGACCAACCCTTCAGTGGGGAAGACCTTCTTCAGGATGCCCATGGCGCCCATTCCCAAGTTGAACAGGGCGGGAGGGATCTTGATGCCATAGCGCAGGGTCGTTCCGGTCAGCTTGCCGGGGTTCATTATGTCCTGGGGGTCGATCAGCTTCTTGATGTCCCGGATGTACTTCGCGCCGGTTCCCCTGATGGGGTCCAGGTTGGAGGCGAAGAACGAGCCGAAGCCCAGCGGACGCCCGCCGATGGTCATGGAGTAGTTGGCGAACTTGGCGTTGAACCCGAAGGCGGTGAGGTTCTGCAGTTGGTCCGGATCGAAAAGGTAGTAGGGCATGAACATGACCGTGTTGCGGTCGACCATCGAACCGATTATTGCTCCGGTCAGCCTCTCCTCCTTCAATATCCTGTAGCAGGCGTCAACCGCCTCCTCGAACTTGTTCAGGGGAAGGACGGCCTCGCCGGGGATATGACCTATTCCGACCTCGCGGCAGCGGAACTCGTAGCAACGCTCGGTCCACTCGTGCGAGGCCACTTCGTCGGCCAACTTCTTCGCCCCGAACCTGCCCATGATCTCGTCGATCTTCTTCTCTTCCCACTCCACGATATCCTTGTCGCCTTCCAGCTGAACATTGAGCACGGCGCCGTCCTCGATGGCGTGCTTGCCGGCCTTCTTGAGCAGCTCGAAGTGTTGGGGGTCGCTGAAGCCGATGTGCAGCGGGCGGATGCGGGAGCGGCATATCTCCATCAATGGCTTTCCGGCCTCCTTCAGGGTCGGGAAGGCATAGGTGAGAGACCTCATGACCTGGGGAGCTGGTTCGAGCTTCAGGGTGACGACGCAGATGTGTCCAAGGGTGCCCTCCGCGCCCACTATCAGGCGGTTCAGGTTGTAACCGGTCTCATTGTCCACTATTAGGTCGTAACCGGTCTCCACTAGGGTCCCGTTCGGCATCACGACCTCCATGTTTCGGATCAGGTCGCCACTGGTCCCGTACTTTATGGAGCCTATGCCTACTCCGTTCACGGATATCCATCCGCCCAGGGTGGCGGACGGGAACGAGCTTGGATAGCCCCCCAATAGCAATCCCTGCTCCATGCAGGCGTCGTACACCTCCTTCCAGGTGCATCCGGCCTGCGCCTTGACGCAAAGGTTCTCCTTGTCGATCTTGATGATCTTGTTCATTCCACCGGACATGTCGATGAGAATACCACCGAACACGGCGGTGGAACCTCCCAATCCCCAGGTGGATGCTCCCCTTGGAGTGATGGGTACGTTCTCCTCCGCGGCGATCTTGACGATCTTAACCACGTCCTCGGTGGTGTGAGGCCTAACGACGATGTCAGGAAGGTTCTTGAAGGCGATCTGGGCTATACTGGGCAGAGGGGCGAGGTCGTGGCTGTAAAGAAGCCTCTCCATCTTGCTGGTCTTGACGTTCTCCCTTCCGATCGCATCTTGCAGCTTGGACACCACTGGCGCCATAGCCTTGCTCACATTTTCTTCCTCGGCTGACATGTGAAGACCTCTGTTTCCAGGATATAAATGAAATTATACCGTGAAGTCTGTGAAGTATTTTAAACCTATTCCTTAGCCATACACAAAAATGAGGATTGTATTAAAAGGGAGTGAAGAAGGGTGCCCGAGATCGGTGCTCGAAGGTACTTCGTCCCTACTTGGCGAACACACATCTGCAGATGAGTGGTCCGTCACTTCGATGACGTCCTACCTAGCTTTCGAATCCCCGAAGGGTTCCGATCGCCATCCGTCGCACTGCTTTCCCGTCTTAAGTCAGGAAGCGAATGGGCGAACCCGCCCCCGAAGGAGCGCGCGGACAGGACCTTTTCCTACGGGCATGATCCTCAAATCATGCTGGATCCATCCTGGTTTCCCAACAGCCTTTCCGACTCGGGCAATAGATACTATTACCTTGACTAGTATTTATTGATTTGCTCGTTAAATGCATAAGCCAGAATATTATTCATTATATATTAATAAAATTAAGATAGAGAGTCAATTAGTTCAGGTCAAAAGTGCCCGGGCGGAGGGGGAGGAGTAAGGTGACCTTCGGTCCGACCCATTCCTCAAAATGGAGAAGTTCCTCGGGCGACCACCCCTTCATCTCCCGCCGATCGCACGTAGGGCGCGGGGGGAACCGACGAGATCACGCAACTGTTCACTGCGCTCTCGCACGGCGGACCGTTAAGGCCGACGAAGGCGGGCGGAGATGCATCCGCAGGTCCTACCCTCTCCATTCCACGGGCAATATTATACTTGGTCGTCCTCGGTATAAATAGATTATTTTTATCAGTTTTTAGGATTTGACTTTGAATCGCCGATGGAATCCAATTCCGACCGGCACTCGCGGATCTTGAGGCCTATCGATTCGATCTTAGATCGACATCTGGTAATGATCCTATCAGCCTCAACCTTACCAATTCTTCGTTTATGAAGGGCCTTTTCAGCCTCTTCCATTTCCTTACGGTATTCTGCCATCAATGCGTTGAGGTCTTTGATCCGTTTCTCCAATTTCTCCACTCTGGAAGAGAACATCACAATACAATTATCTTGTCGCGGATATCAATTTTTCTAAAAAATTGAAATTACCTAATTAATAAACCCAGCCTAATAAGCGATTCTGACACTCTGCTCCCTAGAGGAAGTTTGCATGACCCGAGCGCGTGTGGACCTTCAACTGGAACTGGCAATATCGAATCGTCCATATTGTGGCGTGCAACATATTTGGAACTGCGATGGTCGATCCCCTCTAGCCCCGGACCACTCCGTTGCTTGAGGGTTTTTGCCGATGAACCCCTTGGTTCGAGAAGATTTTTCGATGGATGAGCGGGGTAGATGAGCGAATCGCGAGGGTGCCCCACCATATCGGTTCCAGCGGGACCTGTTGGTCTTGAATGCAGCCGGTGCGAGTCTGGATTATCACCAGATTTACTTGAGACAGCATTCGGGAGGTTTACATGACCGTGAACGTGATCCCTTTTCACAGTTGTCCCTTCGAACCCTTCTGGAAGTGCGTAATCATCAATGCACAAGGATCGATTCAACATTTCGACCAGAGAATCGATGTCAACACCGAGGACATTGACATCGTTTGAGATGGACCCCCACCTTTCATCCACACCAGTCCCGTGTAGTTTAAGTAGCCCCAGATTGCATTTTAAGAGCTCGATCCTGGTCACGACATCTGCCAGGACTTCCTCGAACCTGGGTTCTGGAGGGCCGGACCTATCGCCTTTGGAAGCTACGACAACCCCCATGGCGCCTTGGGCGACCTTATCGATGCCAATGATAGAAGAGTGATTCATTTGTTAAGGCTAAATATTTTCAATATAATAAATGTAAAGATTATACAAATATTGTATTTTAAATATATTTTAAAATATCTCCCGATTTGATAGGTATTTATTTTTTCAAAATCGAGCATACCATTGCTTATTTTATAATTTGATAATATCTCACCATATCTTTATTTATATTGATATGCATCGGTCGAGCTAAGCTTTATTGGTGAGGGGAAGAAGGTCACCAAGGGTGGGAAAACATATGCACCTTTCTAATATAGCCTAGGCGCTCGATTCGGGCTCCGAAAAAAAAATTGGGAGATAGGAAATGCACAAGATGAGGATGGGAAAGAACAGACGTGCTGAGATGGGCGTCGGGACGATGATCATATTCATCGCCATGGTGCTCGTCGCAGCGGTCGCGGCATCTGTTTTAATCAGCACCGCGAACCAGGTTCGTGAGCAGGCTCAGACGACCGGGGACCAGGCCATCAACAATGTGGCTACGGGATTCGTCGTTCAGGACGTTGTTGGGACCATTACACCGACAACCTTGGATGAGCTGGAGATAGTGGAGATATACCTCAGGGTGTCCTCTGGAAGCCCTAACATCAACATGGACAATGTTGTCGTTTCAATAACCACTGGAGATGCATCGACCATACTTGATCCCGCTGCGGCCGCAACCGCGACCGAGTTCGGATATGAGAAGGCCCTCGAGCTCCAGACCCTACCGAGCAACGTTGTTGGACAGGGAGATCTGCTGAAGATCACCCTAGGTGCTACTGGTAGCACTCTGGGCATCGGGTTCAACCAATTGGTGA
>JBFYNB010000049.1:0-11717 GCA_041304605.1 Methanomassiliicoccales archaeon | reverse complement strand
TTTTCATTTGATATAATCCCAACAGCATTAATTGATAATGATTACTTTGAACCATAAAGTCTGGAGATTCAACTTAATAGTTGAACGAAAAACAAGAGTTCAAAGACCGTTGTTCCCTTCGATTGATCAGTAATTAATCATAGATCATGAGTATTAAATCCATCCACCGTCTTCAATGTCGGTCACTTTGATGCTAGGTTTCCATCCTATATTATCCGTTGTCAACTGGGTTGACAGGGTTAGGTAGAACTCAATCATCAGCCTTTTCTTTCATTCCCCCTCGTTGAACGGAAGCCTCAGGTATTGGAGTGGAAAAGAAATCATCATGGTGGGGCTTACTGGATATCATTTACGTCGAGCTTGCATGATGAAGACCGGATATCCTAGAAAGGTATATCTTCCCAGCTTCACTTCCAGAGCAATCAATGAACTGGAAGGATGACGTCCAGACCGTCCTGGAGAGGGACCCGGCCACGAAGTCGTTCCGCGAGGCCTTCTACTTCAGCCCGGGGCTTCACGCCATCCTGCTACAACGGATATCCCACAGACAGTACCTGAAGGGCAATTTCATCATGGCCAGGGCGATCAACTACTTCGCCCGATTCCTCACGGGAGCGGACATTCATCCTGGCGCCACAATCGGAAGAGGCTTCTTCATCGATCACGCGGTAGGCGTGGTCATCGGGGAAACTACAATAATCGGCGATAACGTATCCCTGTTCCAGGGCGTAACCCTTGGAGGGGTAAGTACCAGTCAAGGGAAGCGTCACCCGACCATCGGAAATAACGTGACCATCGGCGCCGGGGCCAAGGTGCTGGGAAATCTGACCATCGGTGACAACGTGAAGATAGGCGCGGGTTCCGTGGTGGTGAGGGACGTCCCGCCGGACTCCACGGTCGTCGGCGTTCCTGGCCGCGTGGTTAAAAGAGAGGGGACCTGCGTCAAGGTGGACCTCCGCCATGACGAACTGCCGGATCCGTTAAGGGACGCCATAATGCAACTTACCAACAACATTTCCGAGCTGGACCACCGCCTGGAGCGGCTGGAGAAGCTCATTAACGAGAACAAAGAAAAATGAGGTGTACGAATGGCGCTGCAGATCTACAACACCATGGCCAAGGCCAAGCAGGAGTTCAGACCGATCGAGGACGGCAAGGTCAAGATGTACGTCTGCGGCGTCACCGTGTACGATGACGTGCACATGGGCCACGCCCGCTTCCTGGTGGTCTTCGACATGGTCTCCCGGTATCTGAGATATCGGGGTTACGACGTCAAGCTGGTCATCAACTTCACTGACGTGGACGACAAGATCATCAAGCGGGCGAACGAAGAGAACGTTGACGCTCTCGTCGTTTCAGCAAGATGCATCCAGTCCTTCTTCCGCGATTCCGATGCCCTTCGCGTGAAGCGTGCCGACTTCTATCCCAAGGCGAGCGAGACGATTCCAGAGATCATCGGCATGGTCGAGGACATCATCACTGCAGGCTACGGTTACGTGACGCCGGATGGCAGCGTTTATTACGATGTCAGCAAAGCATCGGAATATGGAAAGCTCTCCGGTAACAAGCTGGAGGAGATGCAGTCCGGGGCGCGCATCGAAGTGGACGAGATAAAACGGAACCCCATGGACTTCTGCCTGTGGAAGGCCGCGAAACCAGGTGAGATATCCTGGGACTCGCCCTGGGGCAAAGGCCGGCCGGGATGGCACATCGAGTGCTCGGCCATGGTTCGCAAGCTGCTCGGGGAGACCATAGACATCCATGGCGGCGGGAACGACCTCATATTCCCGCATCACGAGAACGAGATCCTTCAGTCCGAATCGGTGACGAAGAAACCTCTAGCGAACTACTGGATGCACAACGGAATGCTCCAGGTCGCCGACGCTAAGATGTCCAAGTCCCTGAAGAACTTCTTCTCGGTGAAGGATATTCTTGCTAGATATCCGCCAGAGGTCGTTCGCTTCTATTTGCTCAACACGCACTACCGCGGACCTCTCGTGTACGGAGAAGCAGCCCTGGACGAAGCGGCTTCTTCGCTCAAGCGCATCCACAATACGTACGAATCGCTGAGGACCTACGTTCCCCGGGGTAACGACGGCGCGGAGGAACTGATAACCAAGGCCAAGGCTGGTTTCCTGACGGAGATGGACGACGACTTCAATTCCCGCAGCGCTCTCTCTTACTTGTTCGATGTAGCGCGTGAGGCCAACCGCCTCATGGATGCTGGCGAGCTAAGCGCCGACGGCGTCGCTAACATCCTCGGCTTCATGAAGGACCTCGACGGCGTGTTCGACATCCTTCCTGAGGAGAAGAAGGGCGACGAGAAGCTTGACGACGTCATGATGCTCCTCATCGACATTCGGAAAGAACTGCGCAAGCGCAAGATGTACGACCTGTCCGATATGATACGGGATAGACTGCAGGAAGCGGGAATAAAGATCGAGGACACCTCCGAAGGTGCGAAATGGAAGCTGATCTGAGCCCGGTGGAGAAGAAGGCGGTTCTCATCTGCGGCGGTAACGTCAAGGTGCCAAAGGACTTCCGGCCGCCGTTCCGCCTGAGCCGCTCCACGGCCGGGCCAGGCGCCGGTTCCGCTTCTCTGGTGATCGCATTCGGTGGACTGCGCGTCAAGAAGAGCATATCCCGGGACGAGGGGGAGTTCGAGCTCGTCGGCGGGCCGGAAGGTTACGCCTTGCTCAGGGACGGGCAGCCGTTCATTGCTGATCTGGAACTAAAGCCGGTGCTCTATCATTCACCGGAGCAGGCCTTCTTCAACCTCGGCCAGGATTGCATATTCGACTGTTTGTTCTGCACTTCCCGCAAGCTCAGCAAGGACGTGGTCAAGGACCTGGACCTCGATCACATCGTAAACCTAATCCTGGAAGCACATCGCAAGGGAGAATTGAAAGCGGTAGCGCTCACCTCCGCCGTGGTCGGTTCCATACGGCAAACGATCGACCGCATGATCCACGTCGTTCAGAAGGTGCGCAAGGAGCTTCCTGACGTGCCTATCGGTGTCGAACCGTACGTGGAGTCGTTAGAGGACATCGACCGTCTGCACGAGGCGGGAGCGAACGAGATCAAGATCAACATCGAGTCGTTCGATCCGCGCATCATAGAGATCGCCTGCCCCAAGCTGGAGCTGCAGAAGCAGCTGGAGTTCCTGCGCTACGCGGTGCAGGTGTTCGGACGCGGAAAGGTCACCAGCAACATCATCATCGGCCTGGGCGAAACGGACCGCAACGTCCTGGAAGGCGTTTCTGCACTGGCTAGCCTGGGCGTAGTCCCGTCCATCCGGGCTCTGAAGATCAACCCGATGAACAGGGCGGTGATGGAGGCGGCCTTGGGCAGGTTGAACCCGGTGACCCCTGAAAGGCTTATCCATCTGAACCAGGAGGCGAAGCTTATCCTCATGGCCCACGGTCTCAGCACTACGTCCTACCACACCATGTGTCACGAGTGCAGATGCTGCGATCTCGTCCCCTTCAAGGACCTCTAATTTTTTTAGGTATCTCTTATTTCTTAGGCAATGGGTATTTTTAGGCACACTTAGAAAATGATTAAATATTTCCTGTTAGGTTATCCAAAATAATGGTCAGCGAGAACGTCGAGGAGTACCTCGAGTGCATTTGGGAACTTACGCAGGACGGTACGCCCGCGCGCACCACTGACATAGCCAAGCGCATGAAGTTCTCCCCCGCCAGCGTCACCGAGATGTTGCAGAAGCTGGACGCCAACGGTTACATAACCTACGAAAAGTACAAGGGGGCCCTGCTGACCGAGGAAGGCATGCGCATCGGCTCCACCATCAAGCGCCGCCACCGGCTGCTGGAGAGGTTCCTGGTGGATATTCTTGGAATAGACAAGGAGAAGAGCCACGAGGAAGCGTGCCGATTGGAGCACATGCTCTCCGAGGAGTCGGAAAGGCGCATCTCGGAGATAATGAACCATCCCACCACCTGTCCGGACGGCGACCCCATTCCGAACATGGAGGAGATCTGCAAGCTAGACCACGATAAGGAGTCGGTGGCGCTGAGCGATCTGGAGGAGGGTTCGGAAGGAACGATATCCCATCTGCGTTGCGACGATTCCCAGAAGATCCGCCGCATAATATCCATGGGCTTCGTGCCTCAAAGGCGGCTGTCGATCGAGGAACGACTGCCGATGAACGGCCCGATTCTGGTCAAAGTGGGCGATTCCCGCGTCGCTCTCGCGAAAGATTACGCCGATCTGGTCTACGTTCATGTGCGTCCGGGCTGCGGAAAGAGGCACTGCCGCCGCGGAAGGTGATGTCTTGGAGATACTCCTGGTAGGCAATCCCAACGTCGGCAAGAGCGTGGTCTTCAACCGCCTCACTGGCATAGGCGCCATCTCCTCGAACTACCCGGGGACGACCGTGGAGATACTGAAGGGCGAGGTGCTCATCGGCGGGAAACCGGCCACCATCGTCGACCTGCCCGGGCTTTACTCTTTATCTTCAGGGGCGGAGGACCAGATGGTGGCCTCGCGCATGATCCTGCGATCCACCCCGGACCTGGTGCTGGTGGTGGCCGATGCCACTCGCCTGGAACCAGGTATCGTTCTGATCTCTCAGCTCATCGAGCTCGGTCTCCCCGTGCTGGTCGCCCTGAACATGATGGACGTGGCCAGGAAGCGCGGCGATCTGGATGTTGATGCGCTGTCCAAGATCCTCGGCGTTCCCATCGTTCCCACCGTCGCGGTGACCGGCGAGGGCATGGACGTCCTGCTGAAGGGAATAGAATCTTACGCTTACAAAAAGAGCGACTTCAAGGTGCGCTACGATTCGCACATCGAGGCCTACTTGGAGGTTCTCTCCCGCGGGCTAAAGGACCTGTCGCTAAGATTCCCGCTACGCGGCACGGCCATCAAGCTACTGGAAGGCGACCAGGACTTGTCCGAGGGAGTTCCCGAAGGGCTTATCGACAAAGTGGGTAAGTTGCGCTACGAGTTCAAGGAGGAGCACGACGAGGACCTGGAGGTGCACGTCAACCGGGACCGCTACGGCGAGGCCGGCAAGATAATCTCCGAGGTCGTAAAGGCAAAACCTCAGGAGCGCACCTTGGGGCAGAAGCTCTCCGATCTGACCCTCAGGCCTTTGACAGGCATACCGATCCTCTTGCTGATTCTGGCCGGCGTGCTCGCGTCCATCATATTCATCGGCGGTTTTCTTGAAGGGCTGCTGCTGGACATCTACGCCCAAACGGTAGGCGACTTCTTCCTGGACATCGGGAGCTCCATTGGCGGCAAGGTCGGGCCGGCCATAGGCATGGGCCTGGACCTGAGCATTCAGGCCATTTTGGCCTTGGTCATCCCCTACATACTGCTGTTCTATATCATACTGGCCTTGCTGGAGGATTCCGGGTACCTGCCCAGGGTGGTCGTTCTCCTGGACAGCCTCATGCACAAGATCGGCCTGCACGGACAGGCGCTCATTCCGATGCTGGTAGGTATGGGCTGCAACGTTCCCGCCATACTCGCGACCAGAGTGATCGAGTCCCGCCGGGAGAAGCTGATCGTCGCCACGATAATCGTCATGGCCGTGCCGTGCACGGCGCAGATGGCCATAATCGTGGGCACGGTGGGCAACTTCGGCGGCGTCATATACGTGGCTGCGATACTCCTCATACTCCTGGCGCTGGTGGTGCTGCTGGCGCTGCTTATGCACAAGGCCATCAAATTCGAGCCCGGTAGCCTGATGATCGAGATACCGGACCTGGCCATCCCCCGGCTGGACAACGTCGGACGCAAGACGTACATGCGCGTGAAGGAGTTCTTCCTGATCGCGTTCCCGATACTGCTGTTGGGCTCCCTGGGACTGGAGATACTATCTGCCTACGGGGTGCTGGAGGCGATAGTGGAGCCCATGGCCTTCTTCACCGAGGGCTTCCTGGGGCTGCCGGCCATAATCATCATAGCCCTGATATTCGGCATACTGCGTAAGGAGATGTCCTTCCAGCTGCTCATAGTGCTGTTCGGCACCGCCGACCTGGCCTCGGTCATGACCGTGAACCAGTTCTTCGTGTTCGCCCTGATCATGGCCACGTTCATGCCCTGCCTGTCCACCCTGGCGGCCATGATACGGGAGTATGGCGTAAAGGACTCGCTGAAGGTGACCGTGGCCTCCATCGCTTTGGCCTTGACCTTGGGAGGCATAGCCAACTTCCTGCTCACCCACGTGTTCTAGGAAAAGGTATATGGGCGGAGGCATTACCCGGAGCGAATGTACCGTCTGTTCCTGGCCGCCCTGGTGCTCAGCCTGATCTTCTGCGCTACGCCCGGAGCTGTCAACACCCAGGCGCTGCGAGTAGGCGTAACAGGCGGTTTCCGCCGCGCCTTCGGCGTGGAGATGGGCTCCATAGTCGGCGACATGAGCTGGGCGGTGATCGCGTTGGCCGGGCTCGCCGTGATCTGGGACAACGACGCCGCGCGCATCGTCCTCGCCATCATCGGAGGGGCGTTCCTAATCTATCTCGCCTACCAGGGTTTCATGGACGCCCGGAAGAAGGAGATCCCGGAGGTCGACGCCCCGAAAGGGCACACCGACTTCGTCACCGGCGTGATAATGTCCTTCGCGAACCCGTTCCAGATACCGTTCTGGATAGGAATCGGGAGCACCAGCATCGCGGTCATCATGTCCGACCCCGGGCTCATGGACTTCGTGGTGTTCTACTTCGGTTATCTGGTCGGGGCGGTCATCTGGGGCACGGCGTACTCCGCGCTCATCGGTCACGGAAAGCGGTACATAACGCCCAAGCTTTTCCGGGCGCTGAGCCTGATCTGTGCGCTGGTGCTGCTGTACTTCGCTCTGAACCTGCTGTACAGCACCTTCCTCAATGGGTGAAGTAGGCCAGCATCTTCGGCGCCACCTTCTCCACCTTCACGAAGCCGAAGCGCTCGAACTGCACGACCTTGCCCTCTTCCTCTTTAGGCATGATCTCCACGAACCCGTCCTTCCTTTCCCCGGTGGGCATGATCACGGTGGCCGGGGTGCAATTGTCCGGCACCCAGTGGATGATGCGGTATCCTTCCTTGAGCACCGCGAGATCGTTACCCTTGTAAAGCGCCTTTCCGGAGCGGAACTCAACGTTCCCCAGATCCTTTAAGCGTACCTTGCCGGCCTCCATGGCCGTGTTGAGGTCCTTTTCCACCACGTGGATGATGATCGGCGAATTCATCTGGAACTCCCTGTTCCCGAGCTCAGGGTGGTCCGGGTGCCTTGGTGCGCGAGAATGCAATTCGTTCACGCCGCAGATCTGCAGCGGCACCGGGTCCCACACGAAGAAGTAACGGTTGGCCGTCTTGTCCACGATGGCCTTGTTGTAAGCGTAGATGTTGTCCCAGGAGAACTCCACGTCCGTCTCCTTGATACCGCAGTCGACCCAGTAGTTGCGTATCGCCTCGGGACGGAAGCCTCTCTTGGCCAGCGCTCGTACGGTTCCCAACCGCACGTCATCCCAGCCGGAGTACTCCCCGGTCTTGATCCCCTTGCCGACCGTGGACGTCTTCAGTATGGCGTCCGGAACGGAAACGAGACCGTAATGGGTGTAATGCGGGACCTTCCAGCCGAAATAGTCGAAAAGGTACGCCTGGCGCTGAGTGTTGTTCAGGTGGTCCTTTCCCCTTAGGACGTGGGTGAGGCCAAGGAAATGATCGTCTATGGCCACGCTGAAGTTCATCATCGGGTATAGACAATACTTATCACCCTTCAGCGGGTGCGGGGTCGATTTGACGATGCGCAGACCGACGAAATCCCTGATGGCCGGGTTGGGGTGCTTCAGGTCGGTCTTGACCACGAAGATCGCTTTTTCCTCTTCGTAATCACCGGCCAGCATCTTCTCGAACTTGTCCATGGTCGTCGCGACATCCTCGTCATGATGCGGGCAGGGCTGGCCTTTTTCCTTCAAGGCACGCCAGTCCTCGGCGGGACAGGTGCACACGTAGGCCTTGCCCATCTCGATGAGCTTCCTCGCCACGTCGTAATAGATGTCGAAGCGGTCCGATTGCACCACGGTCTGATGCACCTTCACGCCCAGCCATTCCAGGTCCTCCGGGATCATGTCGTAGGCGTTCGGGTCTATCTTATCGGGATTGGTGTCCTCCATGCGGTTGATGAACTTGCCGTCGTAGTTGCGGCAATAGTCGTCATTGAGGATGGCGACGCGAGTATGGCCGAGGTGCAGCGGGCCGGAGGGGCCGGGAGCGAAGCGCATGACGACCTTGCCGCGTTCCATGTTCGGAAGCTCCGGCAGGCCGACGCGGCGTTCCGTCTTCTCCCTCTTCAGCATCGAGGAGTCGATATCTTCCAGCTGCTTGTGCTGGACCTCTGGCGCCAGCGCGTTCACCTCCTCCACTATGGAAGCGATGAGCGGCAGGACCTCCTTGACGCGGGAGCGCAGCTCGGGGGATTCGGCCAGCACCTTGCCTTGCACGGCCTTGGGGTTGGCCTTTCCCGAATAGAGCACGGCGTTCTGCAGGGCGTACTTCCGAACGGTCGCTTCCAGGTCCTCGGACATCAGGCGGGATTATGCTAGTCCTCCTTTTTAACTTTCGTCGAACACCTGGGGCGTATGGGTTATATCGTGGAAGGATAATCTACGCTCATGGCGATGCAATCTCTCCTGGACCGCATGAGCGGGGTCCGGACCGTCGACCGCAAGGTTCCCGCGGAGCTGGAGCCGACCCGGCTGTTGCTGGAGGACCAGGGCGTCCCTCTCCTCTTCAGCGACCTGAACGGCGGAAAGGCCGTCGGCAACGTCTGGAGCGACCGGGGGAGGGTCGAGCAGGCCTTGGGACTGCCTGCGGGAGGATTGACCAAGGCCCTGCTCGCTTCTCTAGCATCACCGCGCCCGGTCGAGGAGGTCAAGAAGGCCGGGTTCGAGGACATCGTCACCGAGAAGTTCGACCTGATGGACCTGCCTATACCGAAGTACTACCCGGAGGACGGCGGCCGTTACGTGACGGCCGGCGTGGCCATCGCTGAGTTCGAAGGAAAGCTGAACATCTCCTTCCACCGCCTCATGGTGATGCCCGGAAACAAGTTCGCCATACGCCTGGTCCCCAGGCACCTGTTCACCATGCATAAGCTGGCCAGGGAGAAGGGGCAGGACCTGAAGGTCGCCTTCGTCATCGGAACGTGCCCCTCGGTCCTATTGGCAGGGGCTACGTCCACGGATTACGAGGTCAACGAGCTGGAGATCGCCAGCGCGCTGCGCTTCATCGGGCTCGGGGAAGGGCTGAAGGTACGGCGCACCAAGTACGGATTACCGGTCCCGGCGGACGCCGATTACGTGCTCGAAGGGCGCCTAACGTCAGAGATCGTCGACGAGGGGCCGTTCGTGGATATTTCCGGCACCTACGACGTGGTGAGAAAGCAGCCGGTTTTCCAGGTGGACCGTATGTACCGCAGAAAGGACGCGGTGTTACACCTGGTGCTACCGGGAGGATTGGAGCATTACCTACTCATGGGGCTTCCGCGCGAGCCGGTGATCTTCAAGACCGTGCGGCAGGTCGTGCCCCGCGTTCACGCTGTACGTTTGACAGAAGGCGGCTGCTGCTGGTTGCATGGGGTCATCTCGATCACCAAGAACAAGGAGGGGGACGCCATGAACGCGGCGATGGCCGCCTTCTCCGGGCACCCGTCCATGAAGCAGGTGACCGTGGTCGACAAGGACATCGATATCTACGACGACAGGCAGGTGGAATGGGCGGTGGCGACGCGTTTCCAGGCCTCCCGAGGTCTGCTCGTTGTCAACAACGCCGCCGGCTCCTCGCTGGACCCGAGCACCGAGGGAACGACATCCAAGGTGGCCATAGACGCGACGATGCCCTTGGGCGATAAGAGCGTGTTCATGAAGGCCACCCTGAACGATGGAAAAGGGGGAAATGGCGACATTCCGCCGGGCCCGCTGTCATCCTGCTGAGAAAAAGTGAAAAGTTAAAAGGTTTCAAGGGGCCCAGCCGGTGTCCAGCCGGTTGTTGTGGATGATCGTCCCGCTGCCATCGTCAACGTACTCATCGGTCCATCCCGAAGTGTACAGGTCGTTGTTTATCAGCACGTTATTATTGCACATCGAAGACTGGATGTATATGCCGTACCTCTGCCGGTAGCTGGTGTACCCCACGCGCACGGTGTTCCCGTCGATCAGGTTCCTGTCGCTGTCCCCGGCGATGGATATGCCGCTGTAGGAGTTGTCCACCCGGTTGGAGTTGCAGCTCACGGCGTTCGCAGAGACCAGGCAGTCGTCCGAGGACTGTATCTGGATCCCGTGATCGTCCGCCCATTTGAAGGTGTTGCCGGACACGATGACATGGTTCGAGTTGTAGACGGATATTGCGGAATAGGAGCAGGTGTCGACGACATTGCCGCTGACCACCGTATCGTCCGAATCGTAAACGATCAACCCGGCCCAGCCCGAATCAAGGACTGAATTGCCGATGATGGAGTTGCCCAGGGACTCCTCGATCCTGACACCGTCGTAACCGCTGGAGGCGACCGAGTTCCCCACCACCGTATTATGGTCGGACGCCGAGCTCAAGAATATCCCCCAGTTGCCCGAGTCGAACACCTGGTTGCCGGATATGGAGTTGTAGTAGGATGTCTCCAGGAACACTCCGTCAATCTCCGACCCTCGCAGGACATTGTTCTCTATCACGTTGTAATTGCTTAGCTCCAGGTGCACCCCGTGCGACCCGCCGTAAAGGACCTGGTTCCCCTGCACTGTGCAATCGCGGCTGTGGGTCAGGAGCACGGATTCGTCCCCGCAGCCCTGCAGAACGTTGCCTGACAGGGAAATGCTTACGGAGTAATTGACCAGCATTCCGTACGAACCGCAGTCGCGGATGCGGCTGTCCTCCACGGTCACCAGGTAGCAGGAGGTGAGCTCCACCGCAACTCCCTTCAGGTCGTGCGCACCGACGCTGTCGATCCTGGAATCGGAGCAATGGTCGAAGAGCACCCCGTCGTAACTGCCTTCGACGTTCATGCCCGCGTTCCCGTCGATGACAAGGTCCCGCAGAACAAGGCTGTCGCAGTCCATGGCCTTCACGAGGGTCATGGTCCCGTTCAGACCGTCCTCGGCCTTGAGCACGGTGCCGGCGCCGGAACCGCCGACGGTCACGTTGGACTTGGCGATGATGATCCCGCCGCTCAGGAGGAAGGTCCCCTCCCTCAGGTACACGGAGCCGCCCTGGTCGGGCAACGAGCTGATCGCCGCGTTGATCTGGTCCTGATCATCGGTCCCGTCGCACACGTAGTCCGCGTTCTCGTTGTCGATGGAGTCGTACGCGGCGATGACGAAGCTGGCGAAGCCGAATCCCGGCTCTCCTTCCGGTCCCGTGTCGCCCGTTTCTCCGGCCGGTCCTTCTGGCCCTTCCGGCCCAGGCGTGCTCAATGCTATGATCCCCGCCCCCGCACCTATTGCGGATAGGACCAATGCCACTATCGCTATCGCTGTCAGAACGTTCGGTTTTAATTCCACCCTCGTAAACCCCCTTGAGATGGGAAAATATGCCAGGGAGGGGTGATAAAACCAGCAGATAGCTCAGGGCCTTTGGGAGAAATAAAAATAAGAGTAATGGAAGAGGTTAGAAACTAACGTCAGATCACGTTTTCCGCCGGAGGAATATCACCGCCGCCGCACCGATCACGGCAATCACGTCCACGCCGGTGATGACGATCAACAAGATCGGAAGAGCGT
>JBFYNB010000048.1:0-12834 GCA_041304605.1 Methanomassiliicoccales archaeon | reverse complement strand
TCCATGGCCGGGCGCAACGTTCTCGAGTACGGTTTCTCCGGTTCCTCGAAGGTCATGCCCACCTCGGTCCTGGGGTGCTCGTACCTCTCCGTGGACCGCTTGTGGAATCTGAGGAACGCCGGACGGTTCAGCGTCTCCGGGCCAGTGTAGAAAAGGGCGTGCTCCCTGGACAAGGGCTCATACTTCTCCAGGAACTCCTGGTGCTTGCCTAAGGCTCTCAACGCATCCAGCAATGCCGGGTGGGAGCGGCAGCGTCTCTCCACCAGCTCCCACAGGTCTCCCTCCAATATCGCTCTCTTGACCCTCTCCAGCTCCATCTTGGACACCCAGAGGTTGTGCCTGGCGATGAGGGCCGTCCGCTTCGCCGGCGGTAGGGCCTTGATCTCCTCGAGGTCGTGGCCGTGGCAGGCGGGACAGTTGCACTCCAAGGCTTTCATGTCAGCCAATCGGAAGGTTCCTTCCAGGAACATGAAGCGGTCGTCCCGGGCGAACTTGGCGTAGGAGGCCGAATCGAACATGTCGCAGCCGAGCAGGACGGCCAAAGCGAAGAGCATGGGGTGACCGGCGCCGAAGAGATGTACCGGGCGGTCGGGCCGCAGCCCCTTCTTGGCCGCCACGATGACGTCGACGAGCTCAGCGAAACGGTACGTCTCCATTAGCGGAACGACACCGCCCACCGGGTTCACGTCCACTCCCATCTCCGAGAGCCGCCTGGCGCACATCTCCCTCAGATCAGGATATATCGAGCCCTGGACCACCCCGGCCAGGAGCATTTCCCCTTTTAGATCGGCCGCCTCCATGGTCCTTTCCAAGGTCACCTCTATGGATTCGGCCGTTCTCTCCTTGCTCCAGTCCGGCTCAGCGAAGATGTCCAGCACCGTTCCGATATCGGAGCCGATGTCCCTCTGGAACTCCACGATCTCCTTGTTGATAAGGTCCACCTCGCCGTACATGTGCGACTGGAACGTCCCGGAGTCGGTCATGATGACCCCGGGAAAATCAAGCAGCTCGTGCAGCCCCTTGCTCAGAGCGTCCTCCCTGATCTTTGGGTCGCCACGGATGATGTACGAATTGGTGATGATGGCCCGGAAACCGAACACGTCGTACAGCTCCCTCGGGCTAACGGTGATGAGCCTGGGATTGATGACCGGCAGAAGGCAGGGGGTCTCCAGCTCCCCTTGGCGGGTGTGCAGCCGGCAAATGCGCGCCAACCCGTCGCGTCTCACTAGCTCTAACATAAGCGCCCCATTTCCTCTAGTTATATTAAAGGTAATATCCGCACCCGACGGCAAAGGGATATATCCGCGGCAGGAAATGGGCTAGGCGGTAAACATGGAATCCCTTGTATTATGCTGCCCGAAATGCGAGATCCTGATCACCGTGCTGGTCCAGGATTGCGTCGACGGGCGGGAGTTCCCCTGCCCCATATGCGGGAAGATGGTCTGCTTCAAGTACACCCCCGAAGAGGTGGAACGGATGTTGGAGATCGCTAAGAAGAACCAGGAGCGCGCGCTGCGCAGGCAGTTCCCCCTGGCCTTCGGGGATGTGTGAAAGGTCAATGGACTTCGAGCTCAAGATGGTCATCGTGGTCCGCAAGGACCTCAAGATATCACCCGGTAAAATGGCCGCGCAGGTGGCGCACGCCGCGGTCAATTGCGCTTTAGCCAGCAAGAAACGCAAGCCTGTGAACTTCGAGCGATGGTACAACGAGGGGCAGAAGAAGGTGGTGGTCAAGGTCCAGGACCTGGCGGAGCTTTACAAGATCAAGCAGGCCGCCGAGGATCTCGGCCTGATCACGTCGCTCATCACCGACGCCGGGATGACCGAGCTGCCACCGAACACCACGACCTGCCTGGGCATCGGTCCGGCTCCCAACGCCGAGGTGGACCGGGTGACCGGACACCTGGGGCTGATGTAATTGAAGGACCAGGCCCGCGTGCTCGGCATAGACGACGGACCTTTCCTAAAAGGCCAAGGGCGAGCACCTGTGGCCGGCGTACTGGTCTGCCCCCCTGGTTATGTGGAAGGCGTGATGATCTCGTCCTGCCAGGTGGACGGCGAGGACGCCAACGAGGCGATATCCAGCATGGTCAGGGATTCCCGTTTCTCCGAACAGGTGCGCATGGTCATGGTGGACGGCGCGGCCCTGGGCGGCTTCAACGTTGTTGACGTCCGGAAACTGAGCGAGGACCTAGGCGTTCCGGTGCTGACCATCTCCCGCGACGAACCGGACCTGAGCTCGATCCGCGATGCCCTCAAAGCTCATTTTCTGGACTGGGAACGGCGATTCAAGATCATCTCGCGCAATCATGTCCGTCCGGTGGAGGTGCCCGATGGTCGGGTGTTCGTTACCTCGGAAGGTATCGATGAGAGGGAGGCCGACGCCATGGTTCGCCGGTGCATCGTCCGGGGATGCCTGCCGGAGCCGGTGCGGCTGGCGCATCTGGTGGCCACCGCTATGGTGCGCGGGGAATCCCATGGAAGGGCGTGAGCGTTCAGAAATCATTATCTGCACATGTTGCCTGATACCTTGTCGTGGCCGACGACCTGGTGTTCAAGGTGGCCAAGAAGCGCCTGCAGGAGATACAGGAAATGCTTCCGTATCCCGACATCTTCACCAACTTTACTATCGACAGCGTAGGTCGCGGGCTGATCGACATATTCTATCAGGGGAAGCTGATCGGTCATGAGATCATCGAGACCGCCGATTCTTGGAAGGAGAAGGACCGGCTCCTAACTTATCGTGATGTTCTCAAAAAGAAGATAAGATTGGTGGTCATGGCCCCCCGGTCGGAGGCCATGAGGGTCCGCTACATGATGCTAGAACTTAATAACTGGTGGATGTTCTATTACATCGTCTACGGCTACGACAGCGCCGGACATCTAGTACAGGTCCTGAGACCCTACCCTCCCGACCGTAAAGCGCCTGAAACGCCTTACATATCCTAGGCCGAGGGCCGTGGCAAAGCACATGGCCTCAATACCGTCCAGCATCATGTTTTGGCCGTTGTCCATAATCCCATATTCTTATATACAAAATCGGTAATAGGTGCGATGCTCCTGAATTAGAGGTGAAATATTTGGCTAAAGGATTATTCACTGCCAGAAAGCTGAGGAACGATCGGCAGAAGTCCAGGTGGAGCGACAGGTCTTACAAGAGAAGGCTGTTGAAGCTCAAGGAAAGGTCCGATCCGCTCGAGGGTGCAGCCCAGGCAAAAGGCATCGTGCTGGAGAAGGTCGGTATCGAGGCCAAGCAGCCTAACTCCGCCATCAGAAAGTGTGTCAAGGTCCAGTTGATCAAGAACGGCCGCCAGATCACCGCATTCGCGGTCGGCGACGGCGCGATCAACTTCATCGATGAACATGATGAGGTCCTTGTAGAAGGCATCGGAGGCAGAATGGGCCGTTCTTACGGTGACATTCCCGGGGTCAGATACAAGGTCATCCAGGTGAACAACGTCTCCCTGAACGAACTGGTCAGGGGGAGGAAGGAGAAGCCGGTTAGGTGATTTCTGTGGAAGAGAGCAGTTTCAAATTCGACAACATTCTGCTGTTCGGCAAGTATGCCAGCGGCGAGGTCGTAGTGAAGGACGGGGGTTTGGCCAAGTACATCAACTTGACCCCCACCGCCGTGCCCCACACCACCGCCCGGCACGCCAACAAGTGGTTCGGCAAGTCCAAGGTCAACATCGTCGAGCGCCTTATCAACAACATGATGAGGACCGAGGTGTTCACCGGCAAGAAGCTTAAGGCCTACAACGTTACAAAGAAGGCCTTCGATATCATAGAGCAGCGCACCAAGAAGAACCCCATCCAGGTTCTGGTCGAGGCTCTGGAGAACGCCGCTCCTCGGGAAGAGATCACCCGCCTGCAGTTCGGAGGAATATCCGTACCGAAGGCCGTGGACGTCGCTCCCTCCCGCAGGCTGGACATCGCTCTGCGCAACATCTCCAAGGGCTCGGTCAACGCCTCGTTCAAGAACACCAAGCCCATCGAGCAGTGCTTGGCTGAAGAGCTAATCCTGGCCTCCAAGGGCGACATGAACAGCTTCTCCGTGGCCAAGAAGGAAGAGATCGAAAGGGTCGCTTCTTCAGCTCGTTAAACCAGGTGGGGAAAATGGGCAGAAAAGAAGACAACATCAAGAAGGCTCAGGACATCATGATGACTCCTGAGTTCATCAGGAACATCGGTACCGCTGCGCACATCGACCACGGAAAGACCACCCTCAGCGATAACCTCATCGCCGGGGCCGGTATGATGTCGGAGAACCTCGCCGGCAAGCAGCTTATGCTGGACTTCGACGAACAGGAGCAGGCCCGTGGCATCACCATCAACGCGGCGAACGCCTCGATGGTCCACACTTGGCATGGCGACGGGAAGGATTACCTGATCAACCTGATAGATACTCCCGGCCACGTTGACTTTGGCGGGGACGTCACCAGGGCCATGAGGGCCCTTGACGGATGCATCATCCTGGTCTGCGCGGTCGAGGGCATCATGCCCCAGACCGAGACCGTCATTCGGCAGGCTCTGAAGGAAAGGGTTCGCCCGGTCCTTTTCGTGAACAAGGTCGACCGCCTCATCAACGAGCTGAAGGTCACCGAACAGGAGATGCAGCAGCGCTTTGTCCAGATCATCGCTGAAGTTAACAAGAGGATCGTTGCCAACCTGCCCGAGGACCTCCGCAAGAAGTGGCAGGTCAAGGTCGAGGACGGCTCCGTCGCCTTCGGCTCCGCCTTCAACAACTGGGCCATATCCGCCCCGTACATGAAGAAGAGCGGTATCTCCTTCAAGGACGTCTACAACTACTGCAAGAACGAGGACCAGAAGACCCTGGCCAAGAAGTCCCCGGTGCACGAGGTGCTCCTGGACATGGTCATCACCCACGTTCCTAACCCGTTGGAGGCTCAGAAGATCCGTATCCCGGTCATATGGAAGGGCGATCTCCAGTCCGAGGTCGGCAAGGCCATGATGAACTGCGACCGGATGGGTCCGACCACCTTCATGTGCACCAAGATCGTCATCGACCCCCACGCCGGTGAGGTGGCCATGGGAAGGCTGTTCTCCGGTAAGGTCGTCCGTGGACAGGAGATGTTCATCCTCGGGATGCCCAACCCCAACCGCGTCCAGACCGTAGCCATGTGCGTAGGCGCTGACCGTATCGCCGTGGAAGAGGTCGAGGCCGGTAACATCGTCGCCCTTTCCGGATTGAAGGACGCCATCTCTGGCGCCACCTGCGCTTCGGACAAGGATATGGAGCCGTTCGAGAAGATATCCCACTACACCGAACCGGTGGTCACTGTGGCCATAGAGGCCAAGCACATGAAGGACCTGCCCAAGCTGGTCGATGTGCTGAGGACCGTCGGTAAGGCCGACCCGTCCATCCAGGTTCAGATCAACCAGGAGACCGGGGAGAACTTGCTATCTGGAATGGGAGAGCTCCACCTGGAGATCACCCAGTACCGCATAGTGAACGACCACAAGTGTGAGATCAAGGCCTCCGCGCCTATCGTCGTCTACCGTGAGGCCGTTAAGGGAAGGGGCGGTCCGTTCGAGGGCAAGTCCCCCAACAAGCACAACAAGTTCTACATGATCGTCGAGCCGCTCGAGGAGACCGTCGTCGAAGCGATCAAGAACGGCGATGTCAAGGTCGATGGGAAGATCAAGGACCCCAAGGCCCTCGCCAAGCAGCTCAGCGACCTCGGGATGGACAAGGATCAGGCCAAGGGAGTGGTCTGTTTCAAGAACAACAACGTGTTCATTGATACCACCAAGGGTATCCAGAACCTGCACGAGACCATGGAGCTGTGCAAGCAGGCCTTCGACGAGGCCATGGACCAAGGTCCTCTGGCAAACGAGCGCGTGGCCGGACTGAAGGTCATGCTGGTCGATGCCAAGCTGCACGAGGACTCCATTCACAGGGGCCCGGGACAGGTCATCCCGGCAACTCGCTCCGGCATATACGGGGCGATGTGCCAGGCTGGCAGGTCGCTGCTTGAGCCCATGCAAAAGGTCTACATCAACTGTCCGCAGGACATGATGGGCGACGTCACCCGCGAACTGCAGGGACGCCGGTCCACCATCGAAGACATCCATCAGGACCACGACGCCACGGTGATCATCTCCAAGGCGCCGGTCGCCGAGATGTTCGGTTTCGCCAGCGCTATACGCGGGGCGACCCAGGGACGCGCCCTGTGGTCGACCGAGAACTCAGGCTTCGTGATCCTGCCGAGGGAACTGCAGGACAAAGTGGTCGGAGATATCAGGAAGAGGAAGGGACTGAACCCCCAGCCTTACGACGCAGGATATTACTCCGGCTGAAGATGAAAAACGGTTATATAGAATGAATAATATCGAGAGGCAATCAACTCATAGTATATAAGGAAAAATCTGGAGGGAAAACAAATGGCAGACAAACCTCACATGAATCTCGTATTCATAGGTCATGTAGATCACGGAAAGTCCACCACCGTCGGCAGGATGCTGCTCGACACCGGTGCAATCGACCCCTACGTCATTGAGAAGTTCAAGAAGCAGGCCGATGAGAAGGGAAAGGCTACCTTCGAGTTCGCCTGGGTCATGGACAGCTTGAAGGAGGAGAGGGAACGCGGTGTGACCATCGACGTTTCGCACAAGCGGTTCGACACCGACAAGTACTATTTCACCGTCATTGACGCCCCTGGCCACAGGGACTTCGTCAAGAACATGATCACCGGTACCTCCCAGGCCGATGCCGCCGTGGTCGTCTGCTCTGGAATCGAGGGACCTCAGGCCCAGACCAGAGAGCACATCTTCCTGGCCAAGACCTTGGGTGTGAAGCAGATCATTATCGCCATCAACAAGATGGACGCCGTGAAGCCCGCTTACGACGAGGGCGCCTTCAAGAAGGCCGTCGCCGACGTCAGCACCCTCCTGAAGTCCGTTGGTTTCAAGGTCGATGAGATCCCGTTCATACCGATCAGCGCTTACAAGGGCGACAACTGCGGAAAGAAGTCCGAGAACATGCCCTGGTACAAGGGTGACAGCCTGCTCGAGGCCCTGAACAAGCTCAAGGTGCCCGTCTCCACCGAGGGACTGGCCCTGCGCCTGCCCATTCAGGATGTCTACACCATCACCGGCATCGGGACCGTCCCGGTCGGCCGTGTTGAGACCGGTATCCTGAAGCCGGACATGAAGATCATCTTCATGCCCTCCAACAAGGTCGGCGAAGTGAAGAGCATCGAGATGCACCACGAGATGCTGCCTAGCGCCAAACCCGGCGACAACGTCGGCTTCAACGTCAGGGGCATCGCCAAGAACGACGTCCACAGGGGAGATGTGGCCGGACCGGTGGACAACCCGCCGTCCGTAGCCAAGACCTTCACCGCCCAGATCGTCGTCCTGAACCACCCCACCGCAATACCGGTCGGATACACCCCGGTGTTCCACTGCCACACCGCTCAGGTCGCGTGCACGTTCATCGAGCTCATGAAGAAGTTGGACCCCAAGACCGGACAGGTCAAGGAGGAGAACCCCACCTTCCTGAAGACCGGTGACATTGCCATCGTCAAGGTCATGCCGACCAAGCCCTTCGTAGTGGAAAAGGCCAAGGACTTCCCCCAGCTGGGAAGGTTCGCCATCCGCGACATGGGCCAGACCGTGGCTGCCGGTATATGCATCGATGTCGAAAAGAAGGAGATGTAAACCCCTTTTTCCCTTTCCATTTTTTGGGGATTGACACATGGCACAGAGAGCAAGGATATCGCTGAGCGGCACCGACCCGGAAAAGGTGGACAGCGTCTGCACCCAGATAAAGCAGATCTCCACCCGCACTGGTGTGGCCATACGCGGACCGATTCCGCTGCCCACCAAGAGGTTACAGGTGCCCTGCCGCAAGAGCCCGGACGGAGAAGGTTCCGAGACCTGGGACAGGTGGGAGATGCGCATTCACAAGCGCCTCATCGACCTGGACGCGGACGAGAGGGCCCTGAGGCAACTGATGAGGATCCAAGTCCCAGACGGGGTCAACATCGAGATTGTTCTCAGGTCCTGAACGTAAATCACTTAACCAACACCTTCCCTTTCCAAATCTTTCCTTTTTTAGTATATTTCTGCTAACTGGATATGCTTTAGATATCATCGTCGAAAGCCTGGCGGGACAATCATAATAAAGGGCCTGGGCCTTAGTTGGGTGGATGGCGGACCCAACCATTCTCGGACTATCGGTCACCGACCTGGTGGGATTCATAATGGTCGTGCTGGCCACGGTGGTCCTGGCCAAGGGCACCAGCATGCTCACTCGGCGGCTTCTCGATGATCGTGTATCGCGCGCCCAGTCCAAGGCCATGGCCAGGCTTTTTCAGTACATCGTGCTGGCGACGGGGCTGTACCTGGGCTTCTGGGAGGTGCTCGGTCTGGACATGGCCGCCCTTCTGGCATCACTCGGAATACTGGGTATAGGCATCGCGCTAGCCTCCCAGCAGGTGCTGATGAACGCCTTCTCGGGGATACTCCTCTCCATCATAAAACCGGTCAAGATGGACGAGTGGATCGAGGTGTCCGGCCTGCCGGTGACTGGCATCGGCCGGGTCAAGGACATCAACCTGATGAACACCGTGCTCAAGGACCTGGACGGCCGCATACTTTACGTTCCGAACTCGGTGATGGTGAACAACAAGGTCATCAACTACTCCCGGGCGGGGATAGTCGCCATACGCATCCCGGTCTGGCTCCAATCGCTTAAGGACTTCGAAAGGATCAAGGACATAGTTCTGGACGTGGCGGACAAGGACCCTCTCATTCTTCCTCACGTGGGCGAGGAGGAGCGGAAGAAGGTGAACAAGACCTTTGAGCTCAAGAGCGTGAGCAGATATCTGGAGAAGAAGGTGGACATTTCCCATTTCTCACCTTCCATTATCATCAAGGACATCCAGAGGGAGAAGGTCAAGGTGGACATCAAGATCTGGATCCGGGACATCTCCAGGAGGGACGAGATCGTGACCGGTTACCTGGACTCTCTCCGTCAGCGCTTCGCCAAGGAAGGTATTGAGTTCGGGGACGACTGAGGGAAGAACTTAATCTAACCGGTCTCACATAACCGTTCCCGATGCGAAGCGACGCGGTCAAGAAAGGGGTGGACCGGGCCCCACAGCGCAGCCTGCTGCGAGCAACCGGGCTGACCGATGCTGATATGGAAAAGCCGTTGATAGGCATTGCCAACTCCTGGAACGACGTGGTCCCCGGGCACATCCACCTGAACGAGCTGGCCGAGGAAGTTCGTAAGGGCATAATCGAGGCCGGGGGCGTTCCTCTGACCTTCGGGGTCCCAGGCGTCTGCGATGGTGTGGCCATGGGCCACGCCGGAATGCGCTATTCCCTGGTGTCCAGGGACGTCATATCCGATTGCGTGGAGATAATGGTCCAGGCCCACTGCATGGATGGCTGGGTGGGCGTTACCAACTGTGACAAGATCACCCCGGGCATGCTCATGGCCGCCGGCCGACTGGACCTGCCCACCATCATACTCACCGGCGGGCCGATGGAGCCTGGCCGCAGGGACGATAATGGTCTTGACCTGCAGAGCGTGTTCGAGGCGCTCGGGGCGAACAAGGCCGGGAAGATGAGCGAGGCCGAGGTACTGGAGATCGAAAGATGTGCCTGCCCCGGACAGGGAGCCTGCTCCGGACTGTTCACGGCCAACACCATGGCCTGTCTGACCGAAGCTCTAGGGCTGAGCCTTTCCGGCTGCGGCTCCATGTTGGCCACCGATTATCACAAGAAGGAGCTGGCGCGGGCCTCAGGAAGGCGCATCGTCGAGCTGGTCAAGGAGGGTCTGAGCGCCCGGAAGATCGTAAGGAAAGGGTCCTTCACCAACGCCATCGTCCTTGACATGGCCATCGGCGGCTCCAGCAATACCGCCCTGCATATACCGGCCATAGCCGCCGATTTCGGCATCGATGTCGATCTGCGCACTTTCGACGAGATATCCAAGAGGGTCCCGCATCTGACCAGCATCAAGCCCAGCGGTCCATATTACATGAAGGACTTCGACGCCGCGGGAGGCGTGCCGGCCATGCTGAACCGGCTGTTGGACTACCTATCCGACGAGATGACGGTCAACGGCGATACCATCAGGGAGATCGCGCGCCAGGCCGTCGTTCGCGACGAGGAGGTCATCCGTCCGAAGGAACGTCCGTTCCACGTCGAGGGCGGAATAGCGGTGCTCTACGGCAACCTAGCTCCTCAGGGATCGGTGGTCAAGCAGGCCGCGGTATCGGCGGATATGATGAGGTTCGAAGGCACGGCCAAAGTGTTCGATTCAGAGCAGGAGGCGTACGAGGCGATATCCGCCCGGAAGATCAAGGCCGGTGACGTGGTGGTGATCCGTTACGAAGGACCCAAGGGCGGTCCGGGAATGCCGGAGATGCTCTCCCCGACCAGTCTGATCGCTGGAATGGGATTGTCCAACAGCGTGGCGCTGATAACCGACGGACGGTTCTCCGGGGCCACCAGGGGACCTTGCATCGGTCATGTTTCCCCGGAAGCCTTCGACAAGGGTCCTATCGCGGCGGTACGCGATGGAGACCGCATATCCATCGACATACCTGGCCGGAAGATCGAGCTGCTGGTCCCTCAAAAGGAGATCGAGGAGCGCCTGGCCCAAGTGGTGGTCGTGGACCGCAAGCCGACCGGCGTTTTGGCCAAGTACCGCCGCTTGGTCGGAGGGGCTTCCACCGGAGCCATCTGCCGTTGACCTCGAAACCTTTTTATTCGAACTTCTTTTATGCGGCCACACTGGGCGGGTAGATCAGCTCGGAAGATCGCCTGCTTTGCAAGCAGGAAGCCCCGGGTTCAAATCCCGGCCCGTCCACTTTTTCTTTAAACCCAGTAAAAATGGATCAGCCGTCACCATCGTGGGCAAGGTCAATACCTTCTGGGCTGAACTCGTTGTTTGACTTCGGCAGGGGCGACGGAATTCTTACGGTCCCGCTTGTGGTCCTTCCTCTCCTTCTCCTTGCGGACCTTGGTCACCGGCGCCTCGGCCATGATCCATTCCGGGTTAGTCATGGCGATCTGTCGTACATTGAGCCTGGAGGGGATTAACCATTTCGGTCGATCCCGCATCTACGACCATTTTTCACCAGGGTGCAAACGAATATGTGCATGGATGCCGCATATTACAACAGGGGATCGGAATTGGAAGATTTCAGGGACCATCTGATAAAAAAGGGCGTCAGCGAAGGTCGAGCAGGATCGGCGCTAGCGAACGTGGCTGAGTTCGAAGACCATCTCGCCAGGTCAGGGAGCGATATCGGTAACTGTGACACGGCGAGTCTGGACCAGTACCTGGCAACCCTGATATCAGAGGGCCGGAACGAAGCCGAGAGGTTGGTGGACATTGCCAGGTACTGCGCCTTCCGCTCCCGTCCGGAGCTGTTCATACATCTGGCGACGATGATCAACTCCTATGACATCCTGTCTCTCATGGAGGAAAGGCTTCGCCTGCTGTATGGCAGATACAAGTGCGAGGCCGTCTTCCACGGTTTCGAGAGGCCACCGCTAGGCACCCCCACCGACGCGTACCCTCCCCTTACGGCCAGGATACTACACCGAATGAATGAGGAACTGTCTCCGGAACAGGTCAGAGGCCTGTTGACCTGGAACTATCACGAGATACCGCCTGGGGCTTTCCAGGCCATGAAGGAAAGGTACGAGGCCGCGGCGAGCATAGATGAATTCCTGGCCTTGGAGCATGGTCGATTGGTCGACGAGCTGAAGGAACATCTCCGCAACGGCCAGGCATGGTACGAACAGGAGGTGACCCAGGATTTCGTGGACCACGTGGCTTCCGACCAGAGGTTGCAGACCGGGGTGAGGGACGGGGATCGCATGATCTGCGTGAAGGTGCCTTTCGATCCCAAGAACTACTACCGGGAGACGGATCCCCAGCTGCGCCGCTACCATTATTGTCATTGCCCGCTGGCCCGCTCAGCTCTTAAGGACGGAAGGTTCCTGCCGTCCTCGTCCCTGTGCCACTGCAGCGCGGGATTCACCAAGCTTCCCTGGGACGTCATCTTCGAAGAGGACACGGAGGTGGAAATATTGGAAACAGTGCTCGGAGGAGGGGACCGTTGCGTATTCTCCATACGGATACCGCAAGGAAAGATGAAGTGAGCTGAAATGTCTCTGACCTCGCCATCCCCTCATTTCAATATTGCTTTATAGCTTACTTTCCATTCAAAACCCTGCCCATGCGAAGCAAGCTCACAGCGCTCCTGGTCGCCCTCGTGGTGCTCGTTCCCTCCCTTTTAATCATCCCAGGGACCATCGCCGCAGGGGTCGACACCAAGGCCGCAGACGCCATCATTGATGAGAACTGGGACGGGGAGAACGTCATTTCCTTGACCGAGGAGCTGTGCAATATATCGGCCAAATACCTGGCCTTCAGGGTCAGCGGGTCGCAGGGTGCGGACGAGGCGGCCCACTTCATCGCCGAACGTTTCACTTCCTACGGTCTGCAGGTGACCGTGGAGAACTTCACCATGCCGGTATGGAACCTTACCGATGAACCGGCGCTCACGATCAATGCGGACGGCAACTCGTCCCCGGCGGAAGAGGAGATGATCGGCTCCTTCAACTGCGAAAGCTTCAGCAAACCTACTCCGTCCGGCGGCCTGGTCGCCGAGCTGGTGAACCTCCCGCTGCCTCTGGCCAACAATTACAACGAGATAGGCCGGAGAGCCATCGACCGGCAGGCCTGGGACAACATCAACATTTCCGGCAAGGTCCTTCTGATCGGGAGGGAGGTACGCTGGTCCTACGGTTGGGAAGGCGTCTTCGTTGGCGGTATTGAAG
>JBFYNB010000047.1:0-13103 GCA_041304605.1 Methanomassiliicoccales archaeon | reverse complement strand
AGCGTTCCTGTGGCACCACGGCCACCACGCCGCGGGCTCCATAGCCTTCGGTGCCGGCCTGTTCCACCTCATGAACCACGCCTTCTTCAAGGGCCAGCTCTTCCTTGGCGCCGGAGCGGTCATCCACTACGTGCACACCGAGGAACTGGCCAAGATGGGCGGCCTGGGCAAGTACATGAAGGTGAGCATGATCACCATGCTCATATCCTGTATATCCATAGCCGGTATCCCTCCGCTCTCCGGATTCTGGAGCAAGGACGAGGTTCTCGCAGTTACCTTCGAGGCCGGGGACGCCGGCCTGACCTTCATGGTCCTGTGGGTACTCGGGGTACTTACCGCCTTCATGACCGCCTTCTACATGTTCCGCATGTGGTTCATGGTCTTCGCTGGAAAGCCCAACGAGGGCACCAAGCACGCCACCGAGCACGGGCACCACAAGCATGAGGCACCCTTCGCAATGCTACTGCCGCTGGTTTTACTGGCCGCTCTGGCCTTCGGCTCTGGGTTCTCTCTGTTCATAGGGGACGGGTTCTTCGGAGCCATCTACTACGAGCATGCCCACGCGCTGAGCATAGGCGAGCGGTTGACCGAGGTGTTCACCTCCCCGCTGACCTACATATCCATAGTGGCTGCGGTAGGCGGCATAATGCTGGCATACTTCAGCTTCTACAAGACCAAGATATCGGCGGAGAAGGTCGTGTCCAAGGGCTTCCCCAAGGCCATGCACCAGCTGCTTCTGGACCGCTACAAGTTCCCAGTGGCCTACGACAAGATAGGCTACGTGGGCGTGTACGGATTCTCCCTGCTGCTGGACAAGTTCGACCGCTACGTCATTGACGGCATAGTGAACGGCATAAGCACCTTCCTGATCAAGAGCGGGGGCCTCGTGCGCAAGCTGCAGAACGGCTATGTGCAGAGCTACGCCACCCTTCTGCTGATCGGTGTCTCGGTGATCGTGATCCTTCTCTACGTCGTAGGAGTGCTGAGGTGATCCCATGGAAATACCGATACTATCTCTGATGTTGCTCGTATCCCTGGTCGGTGCAGTGGTCACCTTCTTCCTGGGCAAGAACCCCAAGATGGCCAAGATGTCCGCTCTGGTCTTCTCGGCCATACCGATGGTGCTGTCCCTGTACATGCTGACCCAGTATGTCCAGACCGGCGGCGGGTACCAGTTCAAGGAATCCTTCACCTGGATCGAGTCGCTCGGCATATCCTACATACTAGGCGTGGACGGAATAAGCGTGCCCATGGTCTTCCTGAGCACGCTCCTGGTGTTCCTGGCGGTCATATTCTCCTGGGACGTCGACCACCGTACCAACCAGTTCATGGCCCTCCTGCTGGTGCTGGAGCTGGGAGTTCTGGGTGTCTTCATGGCCCTGGACTACTTCCTGTTCTACATCTTCTGGGAGGTCGTGCTGATCCCGATGTACTTCCTGATCAGCGTATGGGGCGGTCCGCGCAGGGCCTACTCGGCGATCAAGTTCTTCATATACACCCACATCGCCAGTTTGGCCATGCTGCTGGGTATCTTCGCCCTGTACTTCGAGGCCGCTTCGTACAACCACTTCTACTCCTTCGGCATGGAGGACATAAACGCCGTGTCGCCGATGTTCGGCGTCACATTCCAGGTGATCGTGTTCGGAGCGCTCTTCTTCGGCTTCGCCGTGAAGATGCCTTCCTTCCCGTTCCATACCTGGCTGCCTGACGCGCATGTCGAAGCCCCCACCGCCGGGTCGGTCCTGCTGGCCGGCCTGCTGCTGAAGATGGGTGCCTACGGTATCATCCGCGTGGCCTTCCCGGCACTGCCGGACGGTGCCAACGAGTGGCAGTGGGTGATGGTCATCCTGGCCATCCTGTCCATTGTCTACGGCGCCATCATGTGCATCGCCCAGAAGGACCTCAAGAAGATGGTAGCGTACTCCTCCATCAGCCACATGGGCATAGTGATGCTAGGGTTCGCCACCTTCACCGAGATCGGCATAGCCGCCGGTGTGTTCCAGATGTTCGCCCACGGTCTCATCACCGCCGTCCTCTTCATGATGTGCGGAGTGGTGCAGCACAAGGCCGGCACCAGGAACATACCCCGCCTCGGCGGGCTGGCGGCCAAGATGCCCCTCGGGGCGACGTTCATGATGATCGGCTTCATGGCCTCCCTCGGGCTTCCCGGGATGGTGGGCTTCGTGGCCGAGTTCTCGGTCATGACCGCCACCTTCGACGCCTTCGGCTGGCTGCTGCTGATACCCGTGACCAGCATCGCCTTCACCGCCGCGTACTACATATGGGCGATGCAGCGCACGTTGTTCGGCCCGCTGACCAAGGAGGTCGACACCGATCACCTGCACGACGTGTACTGGTTCGAGGCGCTGCCCCTGGCGGTGCTGTGCGGCCTCATCGTGCTGTTCGGCATGTTCCCCGCCCTGATCATGGACTACATACGCCCCGCTCTTGGACCCGTACTGGGCCTTCTGGGAGGGATCTAAGTGGACTATACGGCATTGTATCCCGAGATAATCGTGGCCCTGTTCGCGCTGGCGCTGCCTGCGGTGAATCTACTGCTCAAGGACAACCGGTTCCTGGGGGCCGTTTCGCTCGCTGGCGTCGGCCTGTCCATGCTGGCCGTGCTCATGTACTTCGTGGAAGGCATGGGCCCCCAGGCATTCGACAACGGCCTGCTGGTGCTCAACGACTTCAGCGCCCTGTTCATGCTGGTGTTCCTGGCCGTGGCCTTCGTGGTGATCCTCGCCTCGATAAAGTTCATCGATGGCGAGAAGCACGCTGCGGAGTACTACTCCCTGATCCTGCTGGCGACCGTCGGCATGATGCTCGTGGCGTCCGCGACCGACCTGTTCGTGCTGTACATCGGTATCGAGATCACCAGCCTGTCCTCGTACGCCCTGGTGGCCTTCCGCAAGAAGGACATAAAGGGTACCGAGGCGGCGACGAAGTACTTCATCTTCGGCGGTATCTCGTCGGCCTTCACCCTGTTCGGCATATCCTTGGTGTACGGTCTTACCGGGACCACCAGCTTCGAGGAGATCGGAGCCTTGGTCGGCACCCTGGGCGCCTACAAGGAGATGCTCTGGCTGGCCCTGGTAATGGTCATCGTGGGCTTCGGCTTCAAGGTGGCCATGGTTCCGTTCCACTCCTGGGCTCCCGATGTGTATGAAGGCGCACCGACCACCATCACCGCCATGCTGGCGGCCGGGTCCAAGAAGATGGGTTTCGTGGCCATGTTCAAGTTCTTCCTCATCGCCATGCTGGCCATTAAGGCCGACTGGGAGATCGTGGTGGCCGTGCTGGCCATAGTCACCATGACCGTGGGGAACCTGGCGGCCCTGAACCAGACCAGCATCAAGAGGATGCTGGCCTACTCGAGCATAGCCCAGGCCGGATACATCCTGATCGCCGTGGCGGTGGGAACCGAGTACGCTGTGACCGGCGGAATATTCCACATACTGACCCACGCCTTCATGAAGGGCGGCGCGTTCATCGTCGTGGCGACGCTGGCCACAGTGGCCATCGGAGAGAGGATCGCGGACTACAAGGGACTGGCCAAGAGGTCCAACTTCATGGCCTTCTCCATGACCGTGCTGCTGTTCTCCCTGGCCGGCATACCGCCTCTGGCCGGATTCGCCAGCAAGGTCGTGCTGTTCTCCTCGCCCATCATGGGCACGGTGGAGGGTTCCGAGTGGATGATCTGGCTGGCCGTAGCAGGTATCATAAACAGCGCCATATCCCTGTACTACTACGCCCGCGTGGTCAAGTACATGTACGTGGACGAGCTGGAAGAGGGTGCCCCGTCCGAGAAGCTGAAGCTGCCCAAGAGCATGGTCGCCGCGGTGGCGATATGCGTCGTGGCCATCATCGGCATCGGCGTGTTCCCCGAGTACTTCATACAGCTCTGCCAGGAAGCTGCCCAGGCCCTGTTCGCCTGAAAACCCCTTCCTCATTCCCTTATTTTTTATCATCTGGCGGATACGCTGGCCATTGATATCGTTTGAAAGCCAGTAACGGTTAAGTATAAATTTACCATATCGAGCGAACGATGTCTCAGGGCTGGGATTCCTCTATCAAGGATGAGCTTCGGATGGTGGAAGAGGAGATCCACCGAAGCATCCTATCGGAGCAGCCAGTCCTAACCGAGATATGCGATTACGTCATCTCGTCCGGCGGCAAGCGCATGCGCCCCGGAGTTACCATATTGTCCTATCTCGCGTCCGGCGGCAAGGAGGTCAGCGAGGCGGTCAAGATCGCCGCGGCCTTCGAGATGATACACTCCGCGACGCTCATCCACGACGATATAAACGACCGCTCGGAGATGCGCCGTGGACGGTTATCGGCATACAAGAAGTTCGGGCTGCAGCAAGCGCTGGTCAGCGGGGACTTCCTTTTCGTCAAGGCCTTCGCCATAGGCGGCTTCTTCAATGAGGAGATAGTGAGCCTCGTGGCGGAAGCATGCACGGCCATCGCCGAGAGCGAGATAGTGCAGTTCGAGAAGGAGGGCGAGATCGCCCCCTTGGATGTTTATTTGGACATCATAGAAGGGAAGACCGCCAAACCCATCATGGCCGGAGCGCGCATCGGCGCGTATTTGGCGAAAGCAGGTCCTGACCGCATCCACGCCATGGGCGACTACGGTCTCAACATCGGAATGGCCTTCCAGATAGTCGACGACATACTGGACATAACGGGTACCGAGAGCTCCCTGGGGAAGCCGCGCATGGTGGACTTCTTTGAGGGCAAGGCGACCCTTCCGCTAATTCACGCCATGGAAGACCCTGCCGTAGGACCGCGCCTCTCACAGCTCTTCCACACGAAGGTGAAGACCGAGAAGGACATCGAGGAAGCCCAGGCGCTGATCGTTGGCACTGAGGCGATAGAGAGGTCCAAGCAGAAGGCCAAAGAGTACGCCGAGAAGGCTCTAAAGGCATTGGAAAGCCTACCTGACTCCCAGCACAAACTGGGGCTTCAGAGGCTGGCGGCCAAGGTCGTCGACCGCAACTACTGATGGTCATCGAGGTGAATCACATGGGCAAGGAGCTTAGTTACGACATAGTGGTGGTGGGAGCCGGTCCCGCCGGGTCCACCACGGCCCGTTTCGCCGCCGAGGCGGGAGCGAGCGTTCTGGTTCTGGAAAGGCGCGTTCAGATCGGCGTTCCCGTGCGCTGCGGCGAGCTCATGCCCGACCTAGCGGAAATGAGGGACATATTCCCCCGGGCGGGGGACATGTCCGATATCTTTGACGTTCCGTCCGACCTAGTTTCTCTCAAGTTCGACACCATCCGCATATTCTCCCCGAAGAACACCAGGTACGAGGTTCCGTTCTCCGGATACACCACCTACCGCGACCGGCTGGACCAGTACTTCGCTTCCCAAGCGATGAAAGCGGGGGCGGAGATAATGACCGGGCAGAGGGTGACCAAGGTCGAGGAGGGAATGGTCCATACCGATGATCTTAGCGTAAAAGCCAAGGTCATCGTTGGCGCCGACGGTCCGCTGTCCGTCGTCGGGAAGGCCTTCGGGCTTGATCGCTCCGCGGACCTGTGCCCCGCGGTCACCGTCCAAGTGCCGGGGGAGTTCGAGCCGGTGCCGGAGATGTACTTTGGAACGATAGCACCAGGCGGCTACGCCTGGGTCATACCAAAGAAGGGCTGCGCCAACGTCGGTCTGGGCGTATCAAAGAAGTTCGCCAAGATGACCGTCGGCGAGTACTTCGATCAGTTCGTAAAGTTCAGGGGGCTGGAGGCCGGAAAACCGGATGGCAAGGTGGTCCCCATGTCCATGCCGGTGAAGAGGACCGTGGCAGGACAGGCCATGATCGTCGGCGACGCCGCCGGACAGGTCATGGCCGTGAACGGTGGCGGAATTCCCATGGCCCGCATCACCGGCAAGGTGGCCGGTACTATCGCCGCTGCTAACGTTCTCAAGGGCACGCCGCTGACCGATTACGAGACGGAATGGCGCAGGCAGGTCTACAAGCCGCTGCGCACCGCAGCGCGCACGAAGGTCCTGGCGGAGCTGTGCTTCGGCAGCGCCTGGCGCACCGAGACGGCAATGAAGGTCCTCGGACCGCGGAGGATGAACAACCTCATCCGCTGCCGGCCGATCTTCCCTTAAACGCCGCGGAGTATCGCCCAGGCCGCCCGGGGGATGCTCCTAATGAGCCCCTTCGTCGCCCATTCCATCTCCCGCTTGTGGGTGATGGTGCTCTCCATGAGCTCTTCCGAACGTCTTTGCAGCTCCTGGAAGGCCTTCCGCTTCTCTTCCGGGTCGGTTATGACCATCGCGGCATCGACGCGCTTCATCATGTCCGCCGCTTCCGACGAACGCTTCAGGCGGTAGTCCAGTTCTTCCTTGTCTATCAGTCCACACTCGAAGCGGGCCTTGTTTATAGCGTCGGCCGCCTCGTAAGAGACCTCGGCGATATCGTCCCTGGTCATCCATTTGGTCTCGTAGGAAAGCACATGCTTCCAGGACGGGGAGGTCAAACGGGCGCGGTGCTCCTCGAGGGTGCGGGCCAATGAAACGTAACCAAAGCGCTCGGGGTCCTCGAAGGCCAACGATGCCGGGTCCAGGAACGGAGCTAACGGGGAAATGAAAACGCAGAGCCTGGGGTCCTTGTTCGCGGCAAGATAGAGCGTCTTGGCGTACTCGGCGCTCTTCACGGCCGACTCCCTGGTCTGCTTAGGCAGCCCGATCATGAAGAAAACGTCGAAACGTTCCGCGCCGTACTTCAGAGCGTTCTTGATGGACGTTTCCAGCTCCTCATTGGAATAATGGCGTCCAAGGGCCTCGCGCACCTCGGGGTCGTGCGAGTCCGGTGATATCTCGACCGCAAAGCCCTTGGTGTGCGTTGACGCCAGCTTGTAGAACTCCTCGTCCGGCGGGGTGAAGAACTCGAAGACCAGAGAGTTGGTAACGCCCAAACGCTTCACTTCTGCGAAGAAGCGCTGCATGTAGTCCAATCCACCGCGCCGGGGATCTCCCACGATGAAGGTCGGGGCCTTGATGTACTGCTGGATGTTGTAGACGTCCTGGGCCAGCTTCTCCGGCGAGCGGAACGCCGGTTTCTGCCGGTTTAGGAACTTGTGCATGGCCGGGCAGGAACCGCCGCACACCGTGCAGTTGAGGTGGCATCCCTTTATCGAGAACACCATGGTGATCGGGTAGCGGTCCCAGTCCTTGAACGGCTTGTGGCCTTCCAGGTCCATATGGCGAATTACGGACCGCACGATCCAGCCGTAATCGACATCCTGATAGTCCAGGGAGTCCGGGACGTAGGTGATGGGAGTGTGATGCTCGCCCTTCTCGTCCTTCCAGCTGAGATTGGGGACGCTCTCCAGCGGTTTTCCGTCCCTCAGGGCCTCCATGAGCTGCCTGAGCGGCTCCTCGGTGGAATCGCCCTTCATGATCATGTCGACCTGCGGATAGCGCAGAAGTTCCTCGTGGAAGTAGGTGGAGGAGAAACCACCGAAGAGCACCTTGGCCTCCGGGTGGTACTTCTTGACCAGCTTGGCTATCTCCAGCGCGCCGTGGGCGTGCGGCAGCCAGTGAAGGTCGATGCCGAAGACCTTTGATTTGAGCTTGGAGATGAGCTTCTCCACGTCCAGCTTGCGGTCGTTGAGCATCATGCTCGCCAAATTAACGATACGGACCTTGTAGCCGTTCTTGGCCAGGTGGGCGGCCATGGAGGTGAATCCGAACGGGTACATCTCGAAGACCGGCGTGGAGGGGACCATGTCGCTCACCGGCCCGTAGAACAGGAACTCCTTCCTGAAGTCGTAAACGCTCGGCGCGTGCAGGAATATGATGTCCTCTTTGCTCATACCAAAGCTCACTGGCACGCTGACACAATCGGAGCTATTTAAATTCCGCCCTTTTCACTTTCCGAAGCGCCTCTGCCGGTCCTGGTAGGTGCGTATCGCCCTAAGAAAATCGACCTTGCGGAAGCCGGGCCAGAACACGTCGGTGAAGTAAAGTTCGGAATATGCCAACTGCCAGAGCAGGAAGTTCGAGACGCGCTCCTCACCGGACGTTCGCAGCACCAGGTCGGGGTCCTTGAAATCGGCGGTATACAGGAAACTGGAGACCATCTTCTCGTCGATGTCGTCCACGGAAAGGTCTCCGTCCTTCACCTTGCAGGCGATGCGCTTGATGGCGGTGATCATCTCCTGTCTGCTCCCGTAGGCCAGGGCTATGTTGTAGAAGTAGTTGTCATAGTCCTTGGTGCGGTCCTCCGCGGTCTCGATCGCTCTAATGACATGGTCCGGGAGAAGCTCGCGCTGCCCGAGCACGGTGACCTTTATCTTGTTCTTGTGGATGCGCTGGTCCTCCGCCAGCTTGAGGAAGCTCTCCTCGAACAGCTGCATCAGGCAATGGACCTCGTTCTCGTCCCGGTTGAGGTTCTCGGTGGAGAAGGCATAAACGGTGAGCACCTTGATGCCCATTTCCCGGCACCACTCCATGACCTCCTCCAGCTTGTCCTTGCCCTTGATGTGACCTTCCTGCACGGCCAGCCCGATCTCCTGGGCGAACCGGCGGTTGCCGTCCATGATTATCGCCACGTGCTCAGGGATGTCCCCCTCCATCACTTCCTTGAACAGCCGCTTCTCATAGGTCTGGTAAGCGGTGTTCGCTATGACGCGGGTGATCTCGTTGGACATCAGGGTTACCAATTCTGTCGGTTGTATTCTAACTTTCGAAGTCCTCGGGGAGTCCCGCGGCCTTCAGTCCCAGGTCGAAGCATCCGATGGCCGCCACGGCACCAATGGTTCCCCGGGTGCCGGTGATCTTCACCACCTGGACGCCATTACGTTCCGCGACCTCCAGGGCCTGCTGCGGCTTGTAGATGACCTTCTTGGCGTTCCAGCCGTACTCCTCCAGATCCTTAGGTATGCGGAGACCTACGAAGTAGGCCATGGTGGTCTCCTCGGAGTAGGTGTTCTTCCTGAAGGCGTCCTTGAAGTATTCCAGCAACGCAGGCAGCTCGCTCTCCTTTATCGCAAAGCTAACGCCGGACGAGGAGCAGTTGGTGGTCTTCTGCGGGACGTTCGGATTGAGCTGGATGATCTTGTGCTTCAGGAACGTGCCTACGGGGCACTCCCTAGCGACCTTGAGCATCATGGACCAGGAGGCGCCCTTCTCCCTGGTGTCCGTATCGTCAACGGCAATTATCGCCCTGATCAGTTTAGGGGTGATAACCGTCACCTCCACCTTGTGGGCACCGCCTAACTTCACGTCGTCCGGATATTCGGTCGCAATGGTGCCAGGTCCCTGAGGCATGCAGGCCCCGACGCCGATGTTGGCGCCGGCCAGACCTACCCAGGTGGTCCTTACGTTATCGCCGTCCACGAGCAGGGAGCGCAGCCCCTGGCCTCCGAGGTCCTTGGACGCCGGGCCGAAGTGCAGCTCACCCTCGCCGATGATGGTGTCCATGATTATGGTGTTCCCTTCCACGGTGATGTTGGTGATGGCCCCGCCGGCGCGCTTGCGGTTGCAGGCGTCCCATTCGACCGGGCCTTTCGCAGAACATTCCTCGATGACCTGAGCGACACCGTTCTTCTCGTCCACCAGCGTGAACACGCCTCGGCAGAACAATCTTCCATACTTCGCGGTGACCTCTTCCGGTTTGAGAACTTGCACCATGATTACATCCCTTGGTTCATTTGACGGAGGGGAATGGATATTGTTACGGATTATTTATGTTTGCCAGGCTGAACGTCACGTATCGCGAGGGGACGCTGGACATGTCCAGCATCATCACCTCTTCGTTCCTAAGGCGGTAGAAGAGCCATTTCCCCTTGCAGCCCAGCACCTCTCCGCGATGTCGGCCGGCCAGCCCGGCAAAGGAAGCCTTCGACGCATCGTACTGCAACAGCGGGTAACGGTCCAGGACCTCCACCGGCCCCGGGTCGGTCGCCACTCCGTTCAACGTCGCGAGCAGAGCGTCCAGGCGCTCCTGGTAGATGCCGCGGTCCCTGATCGAAACTTGCGCCTTCAGGAACGTGGTCTTCCGCACCCATTGCGTGGCGTGCAGCGCTTTGGATAGGATGTTCTCAGCGTCCCTGGCCGCCCGGCGGTTGGGGTACGTGCCAAGTCTGGCGATGGCATCCGCCCCTTGTTCGATCGCTCGTTCCATGAAACGGGTGGAAAGCGTCATACCGACCTTGACCAGGTCGCCGTAGAAGGCCGCGTAGACGTGGGTCGGCTTGGCGCAGATATCCCCGCCTTTACCGATACACCTCTCGTTCGTTATGTTCGTCCCGTCGCATTCCGGCTCGAACACGCAGTTCTGCACCGGTATCCAGGTGGAAGCGCACAGGGGGCATTGATCGAACTGCCCGGAGACGACGTTGCGCATCTTGCACGGCTCGTACCGCCCGTCGATGAAAGATCCGACGCACCGTCTGGCGTCCGATATGGTGAGGTCGAGGCGTTCTCCGGGCCGGAACTGGTCCGTGAGCTCCTGCACCTCCTTGGCCTTCTGGTCGTAGGTGACCAGCGTGGGCTGGAAGGAATCCCACTCCCAGGAGATGGCGTGACGGTCGTAGGCGATCATTCCTCGCCGGCGCATGATCTCGTCGGCCGTTTCGAACACGAGGATGTCAAACGAGGAACGTCGATTTAAGCCTGACCGGAGGTTCGCCGATTGTGGAACATCCTCTGGTGGCTCGTATCAAAAATGGAACCTGGCGAATAATTCTTTTATACCAGATACCCCGTGACACTGTCCCATAATGTCACTAATACTAGTAAGCGCAGCTACTTCTACAGCAGCGAGTAGCGCCGTATCCATCACCACCGCCGTCAGCGTCGGGGTTGGTGGAGCGCTCATAGCGATCCTGCTCATCATGTTGCTCTCTTCCAGGGAGCTCATATCCGCTTCCAGCAAGAGCTCCAAGAAGGTTCTGGCCACCTTGGACTCCGCTATCGTCCCGTTGCTCGTGGTGTTCTCCCTGACCATCGTGTTCCAGGTCCTGGAGATCGTGGGCACCATCAGCGTCTGAACGACCAGTTCAGCGCTTCTTGATTCTTTTTTTTTCTAGCAATTTCAAAATGTCCGGCCTTACGGCCGTTTTATAAAAAATGAGAAAAAACCCTCAGAGCACTTCTTCCTCTTCCTTGCGGGAGAGGAACTCCGGGGGGATCTCCTGCGCCAGGAAGACGGTCCTTCCGGCCTGGGAGATGACGTTGCCAGACTCGATCGCCGCGGCGGCGTCGATCTCCAGAATTATCGGCGCCTCGACCCTGACCTTTCCGGCGTTGAGTGCGTCCTGATAGGTCTTGGACAGGTGGACCATCTTGCGGTCCGACGGTCTTAGACCCGTCTCCAGGATGATGTCCGCCTCTTCGGGGGTGGCAGGATAGTAGAGGTGATCTGGAATGTTCTCGGTGGGCAGCTTGAGGTCCAGTTCCAGAGAGTGGCCGTACGTCGCGCGCATCAGGTCGTTGCTGATCTGGTACCTGCCCTTGGGGTCGGTCTCGATTATCGCGATCAGGTGGTGCGGTCTGAGCCAGTGGTAGCGGCGGTTGCTATCTCTTAGAGAATTAATGAAGCCCCGGATGCTGACGAACCCCTGCTCGTCCATGTCCAGTCCGAAGCGCTCCGGGAAGTGCCTGAGCACCCCGGCCAGGGTGCGTCCCAGCTGGTCCAGCTCCTGCTCGCTCATCAAGAACTTGCCAGGCTCTCCGCAGATGGGGCAGGTCTCCCCGCGAAAGTATCCGTGCTCGCCGCATTCCCTTAACATAACGAACCCTCGAACATACAAAGTGGGACTTAAACTTTAGGACGCTTCTGACGCTCCAGGGACCTCTCCGCGGCCAGCACCGTGTTGCTCATGAGCATCACGATGGTCATCGGCCCCACGCCCTTCGGTACGGGCGTAATGGCGGAGGCCTTCTCCTTCACGTTGTCGAAGTCCACATCGCCTACGAAGCGGTAGCCTTTGGGAGCGGAAGGATCATCTATGCGGTTCGATCCAGCATCTGCGACCACTGCGCCTTCCTTGACCATGTCGGCGGTGATGAAGAGCGGTTTTCCGATACCGCTGATCAGCACGTCCGCCTGAAGCGTTATGGCCTTGAGGTCCTTGGTCCGGGAATGGCAGACGGTGACCGTAGCATCGATCCCTTTCTGCATGAGGATGGCCGCCATTGGTTTGCCGACGATGTTGCTGCGCCCGACGACGACAACGTGCTTCCCGGCGACATCTATGCCGTAAGCGGAGAGCATCACATGTATGCCGTACGGCGTGGCCGGCAGGAAACCGCCATCCTCACCGATGAGCATCTTCCCCACGTTCGTAGGGTGGAAGCCGTCCACGTCCTTCTTCGGGTCGATGGCGGCTATGACCTTTCCGACTTCGATGTGCCTGGGCACCGGCAATTGGACCAGTATCCCGTGCACATAGGGGTCCCGGTTCAGCTCGTCTATGAGGTGCAGGAGCGCATCCTCACTGAGATCGGCCGGTTTCCTCACCGTAAGGGAGTACATGCCCAGGTCCTGGCATGCCTTCCCCTTCATGGTCACGTATGAGACCGAAGCAGGGTCGTCCCCGACGATGATGACCGCCAGTCCCGGAACGACGCCCTTCTCCTTCAGCGCGGAGATCCTGACCGCCAGGTCCTTCCTGATGCGGTCCGCGACCTCCTTTCCCTCTAAAAGTCTCGCGCCCATGTGCTGACCAGGCTTCTTGATGCCTTAGCCGTATTAAAGAATTGCCGGGCGATAAACCATTTTATGCTTGGTCTGGATATCGGTTCTCAAGGTAGCGCATGAAGAGCAACATCGAGATCTCCCAGGAGGCCAAGGTGCTCCCGATCGACCAGATAGCCGCCCAGCTCGGGATCGCTGAAGAGGAGCTCATCCCGTACGGCAGGCACACGGCCAAGGTTCCGCTCTCCGTGCTCAAGCGCTACGATGACCGCCCGAACGGGAAGCTGATCCTGGTAACGGCAATCACCCCCACTCCGGCAGGTGAAGGTAAAACCGTCACCACCATAGGTCTCGTGGAAGCGCTCGGAAAACAGGGCCACAAGGTCATGGGCGCGATACGTGAGCCTTCGTTAGGTCCCACCTTCGGCCTGAAAGGAGGCGCTAC